>NZ_BPRL01000009.1:0-224038 GCF_045862635.1 Kitasatospora sp. NE20-6 | reverse complement strand
CCACGCCGTCCCCCTCCCCGCCATCACCGCCTCCCTCTTCGCCCGCTTCACCTCCCGCCAGGACGACTCCCCCCAGATGAAAATGATCGCCGCACTGCGCAACCAGTTCGGCGGCCACGCGGTCGAGCCGAAGTAATCCACAGAAGGCGGGCGCAGTCCACACATGCATGTCGCGCACCTGTCGCTCGCCGACTTCCGTTCGTACGCCCGGGTCGAGGTGCCCCTCGACCCGGGCGTCACGGCGTTCGTGGGGCCCAACGGCCAGGGCAAGACCAACCTCGTCGAGGCGGTCGGCTACGTCGCCACGCTGGGCAGCCACCGGGTGGCCACCGACGCCCCGCTGATCCGTCTCGGCACCGAGCGGGCCGTGGTGCGCTGCTCGGTCGTCCGGGACCGGCGCACGACCCTGGTCGAGCTGGAGATCACCGCGGGCAAGGCCAACCGGGCGCGGATCAACCGCTCCGACAACGTGCGTCCGCGGGACGTCCTCGGGCTGCTGAGGACGGTGCTCTTCGCTCCCGAGGACCTGGCCCTGGTGAAGGGCGACCCCGGTGAGCGCCGCCGCTTCCTCGACGAGCTGCTGACCGCGCGCGCACCCCGCCTCGCCGGCGTGCGGCAGGACTACGAGCGGGTGCTCAAGCAGCGCAACGCCCTGCTGAAGACCGCGGCGATGGCCCGCCGGGCGGGCGGCGGCAAGGGCGCGGACCTCTCCACCCTGGAGATCTGGGACGGCCACCTGGCCCGGGCCGGTGCCGAGCTCACCGCCTTCCGGCTGCAGCTGGTCGCAACCCTGCAGCCGCTCACCGCGGAGGCGTACCGGCAGTTGGCCCCGGGCGGCGGCGAACCCGTGCTGGAGTACCGCAGCTCCTTCGAGGGCGCGCTGCCGACCAGCCGCGAGGAGGCGGAGGAGCAGCTGCTGGCCGCGATGCAGGCCGCCCGCAAGCAGGAGATCGAGCGCGGGCTGACGCTCGTCGGCCCGCACCGCGACGAGGTGGTGCTGCGGCTCGGCCCGCTCCCGGCCAAGGGGTACGCGAGCCACGGCGAGAGCTGGTCGTTCGCGCTGGCGCTGCGGCTGGCCTCGTACGAGCTGCTCAAGGCGGACGGGGGAGAGCCGGTGCTGATCCTCGACGACGTCTTCGCCGAGCTGGACGCCCGGCGGCGGGACCGGCTGGCCGAGCTCGTGGCCGGGGGCGAGCAGGTGCTCGTGACGGCCGCGGTGGCGGAGGACGTGCCGAAGGCCCTCGCGGGGGCGCGCTACAGCGTCTCCGGCGGCACGGTGGACCGTCCGGACGCGTGAGGCCCGTGGGTTCCGTACGCTGGAAGGCTCATCCGTCGCCGGGACCAAGGAGCACCGCGCCATGAGCGAGACGCCGGAGCCGTCGGGTGCGGGTGCGTCGGGTACGGGTGCGGGTGTGTCGGGTACGGGTGCGGGCGCGTCCGAGCCGGCGGGGGCGGTCACCTCGGGGGTGGATCTGGCCCGGGTCGCGCTGCGTGCGGCCAAGGAGCAGGCGCGGCAGCGCGGCGAGCAGGTCCGGGAGAAGCGCGAGGCGAAGCGGCACGGGCTGCGGAGCGGGGCGCGCGCGGACGGCCGTGACCCGGTGCCGCTGGGGGCGGCGCTGAATCGTTTGATCACGGAGCGGGGTTGGGAGGCGCCGGCCGCGGTCGGCGGGGTGATGGGCCGGTGGCCGCAGATCGTCGGGCCCGACATCGCGGCGCACTGCGTGCCGGTGCAGTTCGTGGAGGCCGAGGCGGTGCTCACCGTGCAGTGCGACTCCACCGCATGGGCCACCCAACTCAGACTTCTGGCAAGGCAGTTGGTGGCACGGCTGAATCACGAGCTCGGGCACGGCACGGTCCGGGTGATCAAGGTGCTCGGACCGGACGCCCCCAAGCGCGGCTACGGCCGGCTGCGGGCGCCGGGCAGCCGGGGCCCGGGCGACACCTGGGGCTGAGCACGTCACCCGGAGTGAACCGTTCCGGAACGGCTGGCGGCCCGCGTAGGGGCGCTGAGACCCCCGGCCGAGTATCGGGACATGTGCGGAGGGGATTCAGGGCGGCACATCTGCCCTCAGGGGCTGCCAAACGCCCATCTCTGTCAGTCGTACCGGTAGACTGGAGCGCAAACACAGTTGCTCGTAGCAACCGAGTCGAAACGCCGTGGTCGCAGACCCGCCCGAGACGGGGGCGGGGGTGCGGCCCGCACTGTGCCAGAGAGGGCGCTTCGTGGCCGATTCCGGCAACCCCAGCCAGACCAATGAACCCATCGACCCGGCGACCGGGAAGTCCTACGACGCCAACGCCATCCAGGTGTTGGAGGGCCTCGACGCCGTTCGCAAGCGCCCCGGCATGTACATCGGATCCACCGGCGAGCGGGGCCTGCACCACCTGGTGCAGGAGGTCGTGGACAACTCCGTGGACGAGGCGATGGCCGGGCACGCGGACACCATCGGCGTGACGATCCTGGCCGACGGCGCCGTGCGGGTCGTCGACAACGGCCGCGGCATCCCGGTGGGCATCGTCCCGGGGCAGGAGAAGCCCGCGGTCGAGGTCGTGCTGACCGTGCTCCACGCCGGCGGCAAGTTCGGCGGCGGCGGCTACGCCGTCTCCGGCGGTCTGCACGGTGTCGGCGTCTCGGTGGTGAACGCCCTCTCCACCCGGCTCTCCGTCGAGATCCACACCGACGGCCACCGCTGGACCCAGGACTACAAGATGGGCGCGCCGACCGCGCCGCTCGACCGGCACGAGGCGACCGACCGCACCGGCACCAGCGTCACCTTCTGGGCCGACCCGGACATCTTCGAGACCACGGTCTACTCCTTCGAGACGCTGTCGCGGCGCTTCCAGGAGATGGCGTTCCTCAACAAGGGCCTCACCATCTCGCTGACCGACGAGCGCCCCGAGCACTACGACGACGAGGGCAACCCGCTCACCGTCAGCTACCGGTACGACGGCGGCATCGCCGACTTCGTCGCCCACCTCAACTCCCGCAAGGGCGAGCCCGTCCACCCGTCCGTCATCGACTTCGAGGCCGAGGACAAGGACCGGACGATCTCCGCCGAGATCGCCATGCAGTGGAACAGCTCGTACACCGAGGGCGTCTACTCCTTCGCCAACACCATCCACACCCACGGTGGCGGCACCCACGAGGAGGGCTTCCGCGCCGCGCTCACCGGCCTGATGAACCGGTACGCGCGCGACAAGAAGATCCTCCGGGAGAAGGACGACAACCTCTCCGGCGAGGACATCCGCGAGGGCCTGACCGCGATCATCTCGATCAAGCTCGGCGAGCCGCAGTTCGAGGGCCAGACCAAGGACAAGCTCGGCAACACCGAGGCGAAGACCTTCGTGCAGAAGGTCGTCAACGAGCACTTCGCCGACTGGCTGGACCGCAACCCCAACGAGGCCGCGGACATCATCCGCAAGTCCATCCAGGCCGCCAGCGCGCGCGTCGCCGCCCGCAAGGCCCGCGACCTCACGCGCCGCAAGGGCCTGCTGGAGACGGCCTCGCTGCCCGGCAAGCTCTCCGACTGCCAGTCCAAGGACCCGGCGGAGTGCGAGATCTTCATCGTCGAGGGCGACTCGGCCGGCGGCTCCGCCAAGCAGGGCCGCGACCCGCGCATCCAGGCGATCCTCCCGATCCGCGGCAAGATCCTGAACGTCGAGAAGGCGCGCATCGACAAGGTGCTCCAGAACACCGAGGTCCAGGCGCTGATCTCGGCGTTCGGCTGCGGCATCCAGGAGGACTACGACGAGTCCAAGCTCCGCTATCACAAGATTGTCCTGATGGCGGACGCCGACGTCGACGGACAGCACATCCGCACCCTGCTGCTCACCCTGCTCTTCCGCTTCATGCGGCCGCTGGTCGAGTCCGGGTACGTCTACCTCGCCATGCCCCCGCTGTACAAGATCAAGTGGGGCAAGGACGACTTCGAGTACGTCTACTCCGACCGTGAGCGCGACTCCGTCATCGCCGCGGGCGTCGCGGCCGGGCGCCGGCTGCCCAAGGACGACGCGATCCAGCGCTTCAAGGGCCTCGGCGAGATGAACGCCGAGGAACTCCGCATCACCACCATGGACCAGGCGTACCGGCTGCTGCAGCAGATCACCCTGGAGGACGCGGCCCGCGCCGACGATCTCTTCTCCGTCCTCATGGGCGAGGACGTCGAGGCCCGCCGCTCCTTCATCCAGCGCAACGCCAAGGACGTCCGCTTCCTGGACGTCTGACGGGGCCGAACCCCGCCAGCACCGTCCAGTCACGCGTGAAAGGAAACTGACCACCAGTGGTCGACGACAACCGTCCCGACGGCGACATGCAGCCGCAGCAGGCCGAGAGCACCGCCACCGACACGTTCGTGTCCCGGGTCGAGCCGATCGAGCTCGAGACCGAGATGCAGCGCTCCTACCTCGACTACGCGATGAGCGTGATCGTGAGCCGCGCGCTGCCCGAGGTCCGCGACGGCCTCAAGCCGGTGCACCGACGCGTGCTGTACGCGATGTACGACGGCGGGTACCGGCCCGAGAAGGGCTACTACAAGTGCGCCCGCGTCGTCGGCGACGTGATGGGCAACTACCACCCGCACGGCGACACCTCGATCTACGACACCGTCGTCCGCCTGGCCCAGACGTGGTCGCTGCGGATGCCGCTCGTGGACGGCAACGGCAACTTCGGCTCCCCGGGCAACGACCCGGCGGCGGCCATGCGCTACACCGAGTGCAAGATGATGCCGCTGGCCATGGAGATGATGCGCGACATCGACGAGGAGACCGTCGACTTCGCCGCCAACTACGACGGCCGCTCGCAGGAGCCGACCGTCCTCCCGGCCCGCATCCCCAACCTGCTGATCAACGGCGCCACCGGCATCGCGGTCGGCATGGCCACCAACATCCCCCCGCACAACCTGCGCGAGGTCGCCTCGGGCGCACTCTGGTCGCTCGACCACCCCGAGGCCACCAACGAGGAGCTCCTCGACGCGCTCATCGAGCGGATCAAGGGCCCCGACTTCCCCACCGGCGCGCTGATCGTCGGCCGCCGCGGCATCGAGGACGCCTACCGCACCGGCCGCGGCTCGATCACCATGCGCGCGGTCGTCGAGGTCGAGGAGATCCAGGGCCGCCAGTGCCTGGTCATCACCGAGCTCCCCTACCAGGTCAACCCGGACAACCTCGCGCTGAAGATCGCCGACCTGGTGAAGGACGGCAAGATCGCCGGCATCGCCGACGTCCGCGACGAGTCCTCCTCCCGGACCGGCCAGCGCCTGGTCATCGTGCTCAAGCGCGACGCCGTCGCCAAGGTCGTCCTCAACAACCTCTACAAGCACACCGACCTGCAGACCAACTTCGGCGCCAACATGCTCGCCCTGGTCGACGGCGTGCCCCGCACGCTCTCGCTCGACGCCTTCATCCGGCACTGGGTGGCGCACCAGATCGAGGTCATCGTCCGCCGCACCACCTTCCGGCTCCGCAAGGCCGAGGAGCGCGCGCACATCCTGCGCGCCCTGCTCAAGGCCCTGGACCAGATCGACGCGGTCATCGCCCTCATCCGCGCCTCCGAGAGCGCCGACGCCGCCCGCACCGGCCTCATGGGCCTGCTCGACATCGACGAGCTCCAGGCCAACGCCATCCTCGAGATGCAGCTGCGCCGCCTCGCCGCCCTGGAGAGCGCCCGCATCCTCAGCGAGCACGACGAGCTGCAGGCGAAGATCAGCGAGTACAACGCGATCCTCGCCTCGCCCGGGCGCCAGCGCGGCATCGTCTCCGAGGAGCTCACCGCCATCGTCGAGAAGTACGGCGACGAGCGGCGCTCCACCCTCATCCCCTCCGACGGCGACCTCTCCATCGAGGACCTCATCGCCGAGGAGGACATCGTCGTCACGATCACCCGCGGCGGCTACGTCAAGCGCACCCGCTCCGACCTCTACCGCTCGCAGAAGCGCGGCGGCAAGGGCGTCCGCGGTGCGCAGCTCAAGCAGGACGACATCGTCGACCACTTCTTCGTGACGACGACGCACAACTGGATCCTGTTCTTCACCAACAAGGGCAGGGTCTACCGGGCCAAGGGCTACGAGCTGCCCGACGCCGGCCGCGACGCCCGCGGCCAGCACGTCGCCAACCTCCTGGCCTTCCAGCCGGAGGAGCACATCGCGCAGGTCATGGCGGTGCGCACCTACGAGGACAAGCCCTACCTGGTGCTCGCCACCCGCAACGGCCTGGTGAAGAAGTCCCTGCTCAAGGACTACGACTCGCCGCGCTCCGGCGGTCTGATCGCGATCAACCTGCGCCAGGACGAGGAGGGCCGGGACGACGAGCTGATCGGCGCCGAGCTGGTCTCCGCCGACGACGACCTGCTGCTGATCTCCAAGAAGGCCCAGTCGATCCGCTTCACCGCCACCGACGACGCCCTGCGGCCGATGAGCCGTGCGACCTCCGGCGTGAAGGGCATGGCCTTCCGCGAGGACGACGAGCTGCTGTCCATGAACGTCATCCGGCCGAGCACGTACGTGTTCACCGCGACGGACGGCGGGTACGCGAAGCGCACGCCCGTGGCCGAGTACCGTGTGCAGGGCCGGGGAGGTTTCGGTATCAAGGCGGCGAAGATCGTCGAGGGCCGCGGCTCCCTGGTCGGCGCCCTCGTGGTCGAGGAGACCGACGAGATCATGGCCATCACCCTCTCGGGCGGCGTCATCCGGACCAGGGTTTCCGAGGTTCGTGAAACCGGACGTGACACGATGGGCGTCCAACTGATCAACCTCGGAAAGCGCGACGCGGTCGTGGGCATGGCCCGCAATGCGGAGGCGGAGGACGAGGACACCGTGGAGGACGAGGCCGGCGAGGCCCTGGCCCCCGCGGACGGAACGACGGCGGACGGCACGGCCGAGCAGGCCTGACCGCACGTCCGGCGGCCGGCCGGGTGGGAACAGCTGGAGGACCAGGGTGAGTGGAGCCACGGGCGGTGCGGCAGGTGCCGCGGGCGGAGCGCCGGGCGCCGCGCAGGGCGGAACGCCCTTCGGCGGTGCGCCCAAGCCTCCGGCCGAGCACCCGGCCGCATCCACCTCGCTGATGCCCCCCGTCGGCGCGGCGGGCCCCGGCGGTGCGGGTCACGGTGGGCCCGGCATCCCGCCGGCCCCCGCCACCCCGCCGGCCGGCGGGTACTCCCAGCCGACCACCTACAGCAAGGGCCAGCCCACGCCCGCGCGCGGCACCCGGGTGCCCGGCGCGGCGCAGTCCGGCGGCGCGGCCCGGCGGCCCGCCGCGGGCGCGGCTGCCGGCGGCCCGGCGGCCGGCCGGGTCCGGAAGGCGCGGCTCCGCGTCGTGAAGGCCGACCCCTGGTCGGTCATGAAGGTCAGCTTCCTGCTGTCGCTGGCCGTCGGCGTGATCATCATCGTCGCGTCCGCCGTGCTGTGGATCGTCCTCAACGGCCTCGGCGTCTTCGACTCGCTCACCAGCACGCTGAAGGACGTCACCAGCTCGGACACCTCCGGCGGGTTCGACCTCATGGACTACCTCGGCTTCGGCCGGGTGCTGATGTTCACCACGCTGATCGCCGTCATCGACGTCGTCCTGATGACCGCGCTCGCCACGCTCGGGGCGTTCATCTACAACACGGCCGCGGGCTTCGCCGGCGGTGTCGAACTCACCCTCGCCGAAGAGGATTGATCGACACCTCCGATGCGCCACTGACACCCGGTCAACTTCGGGAACACTTGGGCCCTCACGGCTGTTGGAGCCGTGGGGGCCCGCTGGCATCCGGGTGACAGCCGCACCGCCCCGGCGAGCCGGACGAATTTCCGGCCACCGGCGGAGGTTGGCTGTGCCGGTGCCGGGAGCGGCCCGGTCGGTCGGTACGGCTGCCCGGAGGTGTGTGATGGCCGAGGTCGCAACGGAGCTGGTCAACGCGGCAGAGGCGCTGCTCGGCGCCCGCCTGCCCGTACGTCTGCAGGCGTGGGACGGCAGCACGGCCGGACCGCCGGGCGCCCCCACGGTCGTCCTGCGCAACCGCCGCGCCCTGCGCCGCCTGCTCTGGCAGCCCGGCGAGCTCGGCCTCGCCCGCGCCTACGTCGCCGGCGACCTCGACACGGCCCCCGACACCGACCTCTACGAGGTCCTCTCGGCGGTCGGCCGCTTCTCCGAACGGACCGACCTCCACCGTCCCGGCCTCGGTGACGTCCTCGGCCCCGTCGGCCGCCACGCGCTCGCCACGGCCTTCCGGGCGGGCGCCGTCGGCCTGGAGCCCGCGCCCCCGCCGGAGGAGGTCCGGCGGCACACCGGCCGCCTCCACAGCCGCCAGCGCGACCGTGCGGCGATCAGCCACCACTACGACGTCGGCAACGACTTCTACGGGCTCGTCCTCGGCCCCAGCATGGTCTACTCCTGCGCGTACTGGGAGCCCGCCGCGAAGAGCCTGGAGGCCGCCCAGGAGGCCAAGCTCGACCTGATCTGCCGCAAGCTCGGCCTCCGGCCGGGCCTGCGCCTCCTCGACGTCGGCTGCGGCTGGGGCTCCCTGCTCCTCCACGCCGCCCGCCACTACGGGGTGACCGCGGTCGGCGTCTCGATCTCCGCCGAACAGGTGGCCCTCGCCCGCACGCGCGTCGCCGAGGCCGGCCTGGACGACCGCGTGGAGGTCCGCCTCCAGGACTACCGCGAGATCCCGGACGGCCCCTTCGACGCCATCTCCAGCGTCGGCATGGCCGAGCACGTCGGCTCCGTCCAGTACCTGACGTACGCCGAGGGCCTCCACCGTCTGCTCGCGCCCGGCGGCCGGCTCCTCAACCACCAGATCTCCCGCCGCCCCGACCGCCCCGGCGAGTCGTACGCCCTCAGCCCCTTCATCGACCGCTACGTGTTCCCCGACGGCGAGCTCGCACCCGTCGGCAGCACCGTCTCGCTCCTGGAGGAGGCCGGCTTCGAGGTCCGCGACGTCGAGTCGCTGCGCGAGCACTACGCCCTCACCCTGCGCGAGTGGGTCGCCAACCTGGAGGCCCACTGGCCGGAGGCCGTCTCCCTCGCCGGGCGGGGCCGGGCCCGCGTCTGGCGGCTCTACATGGCCGCCTCCGCGGTGGCCTTCGAGGAGAACCGCATCGGCATCAACCAGGTGCTCGCCGTCCGCACCACCGACACGGGCGCCAGCGGCCTCCCCGCCACCCGCGAGCAGTGGCTCGCCAGGACCCCGCAGACCCCCGACCAGCCCCGACCCGCCACGGTCGCCGATACGGATTTGGGGGATCGGCCGTCGGTCCGCTAATCTTTCAGTGCGGCAAGGGGCTATAGCTCAGACGGTTAGAGCGCTTCCCTGATAAGGAAGAGGCCACAGGTTCAAGTCCTGTTAGCCCCACCGAAGTCGAAGGCCCGGACGGTCACCGTCCGGGCCTTCTGCTTGCCCCCGCACATCTGCCGCGGGACCTGCCCGGCCGACGGCTCGTCGGACCGGCTGCGCGGAGGCATGCGGGGTCGGACGACTCGAAACCGCCGTGACGTCGGGGACGGCCGGGCGAGAGAACCGGTCACGGGATCCGTGGACGTGATGCGACCTCCGCTCCTGCCGGGCGGTCCTCGACACCGCGATGCTGCTGCACGAGGACGTCGCGGCGCTCCGTGGCGGGCCGGGCCGGCTCGCCGCGCGGGCCGCGGCGGTGGGGGACCGGCGGCCGCCGGCCCTGGACCTTCCGTTCCGCGGGCGGCAGGCTGGTGCGGGACGGCCGGTGGCCCCTGCCGGCCGCGGGACGGAAGGCGGCGTCGCTGTGGCGGTGTTCTGGGCGATGAGCCTGCCGGGGCTGGTGTGCGCCCTGCTGGTGCTGGCCGTGGCCGACCAGCTGGCGCTGCGGGCCCGGCGGTCGCGGTTGGTGCCGTGGCGGGGTACGGGCCGGGAGGGCCAGATCTCGGCGACCGGCTTCGAGCAGTTGCACGCGCAGTTCGCGGCGGGCAAGCAGCACGAGCTGGAGCAGCGCACCACCACGCTGATGCTCCGGGACGAGGAGGGCGAGGGCGCGCCGCCCCGCGGTGGTGTCGACCTGCGCCGCGGTACGGCCGTGGTGCCCGCGCGGCGGGACTGAGCGGGCACCGGCCGTGCAGGTGTTCGGGGGTGCGGCGTCAACCGGGCGGGTGGACGGCCCGGTTGGCCGTGGTGGCGGGCCGTCCGGAAGCGGGTTACCGGTGTGTATCATCGGCCGCAGGGCGGTCTGTCGGCCCGACCGCTCGTCGATGCTCGTACATCCGAACTGCAAGAAGGACGAGGTCCCGCGGTGAAGAAGCTTCTCCTGGTCGCCCTGGTCGCCCTCGGCGGCTTCTTTGTCTACCGTCAGGTCCAGGCGGACCGTGCCGAGCAGGACCTGTGGACCGAGGCCACGGACCCGGTTCCGGCCGGTCGTTGAGACCTGCACGCTCACTGTCGGCCCCTGCCCGGGTGCACCGGGAGGCGGTCGGCGGGCGGCCCGCTCAGGATTCTCCTCCGGAGCGGGTACGCTAGTGCGCAGCGCACGCACGCCGTGCGCTGTCGCGGGGCTTTAGCTCAGTTGGTAGAGCGCTGTCTTTGCATGGCAGATGTCAGGAGTTCGAATCTCCTAAGCTCCACAAGCGGATCGGCCGCCGACCTGGGATCAGGTCGGCGGCCGATCGTCGTTCCGGCGGTCGTGCGGGCCGGTTCCGGTTCCCCGTCCCGTGTCCTGCCCGGGAATCCGTTCCCCGCCCCTCGGGCCCCGCGCCCTGCCCGGGGCGGGCCGTGGCGGGGTCGGCCGGGGCGGGCCGTGGCCCGTCAGTGCGGCTTGCGCGGGTCGTGCGGCTTCGGCCGGTCGGAGTCGGTGTCCGCGGCGGTGGCGTGACCCGTGTCCGTACCCGTGCCGGTGGCGGTGCCGTCGGAGGGCTGGTCGTGCGGCACGGAGCCGTTCACCGTGCCCTCGGCGGCTGCGGGGGGCGTGGCCGGGGCGTTGGTGGCCGTGGAGGCCCCCGCGCCCGTCGGGTGGGCGCCGGTGCCGTTCTGCGCCGGGGCGGTGACGGTGGTGGCCGGCGGTTCGGTGAGCCACTCCGGGTTGTTCTGCTTGCGGTACCACTGCCAGGCGAAGACCCCGGCGCCGAGCGCGACGGCGCCGGTGACGGCGAGGCCGGTGGCCCAGCCGTTGCGGTTCTCCTTCCTGATGTTCTTGGCCGCGAGTTCGCCGATCTCGGCGGAGGTCACGTGGCCGTGCAGCGCGGCGATCGCCGCGGCGCCGCGGACCTGGGCCTCCTGGGCCGCCGGTACGACGGTGGCCTTCGCGCCGGCCACGGCCTCGCCGACCCTCGGGGCGATGGCGGCCCGGGCCTGCTCGGCGGCCTTCTCGGCGGACAGCTTGGCCGCGAGGGCCGCCTCCTGCGCCCGGTGGACGGCCTTCAGCGTGCTCTGCTGGGTCTGCGGCGGGAGCGCCGCGAAGGCGTTCTCCAGTTGCGGGACGACGTGCTTGGTGTACTGGATGCGGGCGGTCTGCGCGGCTCCGGCGGCGCTGCTGCGGGCCTGTGCCCCCGCGGCGGCGGCCTTGGGGCCGAGGGCCTCGATGGCGGGGCCGAACCTCTGCCTGGCCTCGTCCGCGTAGTAGAGGGCGGCCTCCTTGGCGTTGGCGGCGTAGGGCGCGACGGCGTCCTTGGTCCGGCCGGCGGTGTCGCGCGCTGAGTCCAGACGGGTCACGGGCTTCTCCTCCTCGGTGGCGTCCGATATGCACATTTCCACCTCTTCCGAGATCATGCATCCGCTCTCCGGGGAGGGCACGTCGGGCTGAGCCGTCCGCGAGGGCCGTGGGATGATTCCGGGGTCGAGCGAGCGGAATGAAGGAGGGGCCCGTGGCCCGGCTGACTGCCACCCTGAGGACCGACCACGGCGACGTCGTGGTCACGCTGCTGCCGTTCCACGCGCCGAAGACGGTGGCGAACTTCGTGGAGCTGGCCGAGGGCACCCGTGAGTGGACGGACCCGTCGACCGGTGAGAAGGCGGCCAGGCCGCTGTACGACGGCACGGTCTTCCACCGGGTGATCAAGGGCTTCATGATCCAGGGCGGCGACCCGCTCGGCGACGGCACCGGCGGTCCGGGCTACGCGTTCGCCGACGAGTTCCACCCGGAGCTCGCCTTCACCAAGCCGTTCCTGCTGGCGATGGCGAACTCCGGCCCGGGCACCAACGGCTCGCAGTTCTTCGTCACGGTCGAGCCGGTGCCCCGGCTGACCCGCAAGCACACCATCTTCGGCGAGGTCACCGATGCCGCGTCCCGGGACGTGGTGAAGAGCATCGCCGCCACGGCGACCGGCGACGACGACCGCCCGCTGAAGCCTGTGGTGATCGAGTCGGTCGAGATCACCCGCGCCTGAGCCCCGTCGCAGTAGCCTGGACGGTCCCGGTGGAGCCCCCTCGGACGGGGTGCCGCCGGGATCCGTCGTGAGGAGGGAATCCCGGATGCTTCCGGACGAGCCCGTACGTCCGCACCCCGAGGGCCCGGTGCAGCTACCGGGCTGCTACCGGCACCCCGAGCGGGAGACCGGCGTGGGCTGCTCGCGGTGCGGGCGGCCGATCTGCCCCGCGTGCATGGTGAGCGCGTCGGTGGGCTTCCACTGCCCGGCGTGCGTGGCCGGCGAGGGTTCGGCGGCACGTCCTGCACGTCCGGCGCGGACGCGTTTCGGCGGGCTCCCGGTGGGCGACGGCGCACTGGTCACCAAGGTGCTGATCGGGCTGAACCTGCTGGTCTTCGTGCTCACCGAGTACGTCAGCCAGGCGTGGGGCGTGCGGCTGGCGATGCTGAGCGGGACGAGCTTCGGCGGCGTGCCCGTGCGCTACGGCGTGGCCGCCGGTCCGGAGGAGTGGTACCGGATCGCCACCGCGGTCTTCGTCCACGCCGGGCCGTTCCACGTGCTGATGAACATGGTGTCGCTGTGGGTGCTGGGGCCGCAGCTGGAGCGGGTGCTGGGGCGGTCGCGCTTCCTCGCGCTGTACCTGGTGTCGGGGCTCGCGGGCAACGCCTTCGCGTACGTGGTGACCGGCGGCACCGTCTACTCGGTCGGCGCGTCCGGGGCGATCTTCGGCCTGCTCGGGGCGACGGCGGTGCTGTTCCGGGCCAACCGGGCGCCGCTGGGACCGGTGATGGCGCTGCTGGTGTTCAACCTGGTGATCACGTTCTCGGTGTCGGCCATCGACTGGCGGGCGCACATCGGCGGCCTGGTCGCCGGTGCCGTCACCGCGGCGGGCCTGATGTACGCCCCGCCGGCCCGCCGGAACCTCGTGCAGGGGCTGACCGTGGCCGGTGTGCTGGGCGCGGTGGTGCTGATGGTGGCGGTGCAGACGGCCCTGCTGGCGGGCTGACCGGGGCGCCGTGCCCGGCTGTTGTCCACAGCGTGCACAGGGTTGTGCGCAGCGGGTTCGCCCGCATCTCGCGGAAAGGCTTCGCTACGCGTGTCCCGCTGCAGGAATGCCGACGGACAAGGGTGCGGCCGGGGGGCGTGCGAGACGGGCCCGCGAGCGGGTTATCCACAGGGTGGCGGGAGTTTTCCCCAGTGTGGATAACCGTGTGGATAAACGTACGAGCGGCGGTCGGGAAGGCAGCGAAACGCCGCCCCGGGCTGAGCCGGGACGGCGGCGGCCGTTCAGGAGCCGGGTGCCGCTACTTCCACTGCGTGGAGACGCCGAACCCTGCGGCGATGAACCCGAACCCGGCCAGGATGTTCCAGTTGCCCCAACTGCTCACCGGCCAGTCGCCGCTCGTCACGTAGTAGGTGACGATCCACACCAGGCCGATGAGGAAGAACGCCAGCATCAGCGGCGCCACCCAACTCCTGCCGGAGCTGAGCTTCACCGCCGTCGTGGCGGTCGGCGGCGTGTAGTCGGCCTTCTTGCGGACTCGGGACTTCGGCACGAGAGGCTCTCCTGTCGATGCGCTGTGACCGCGCGGTGTGCAGCGGAGCGGGGCGGCTGTGGGGGGCCGGTCCGTACGGTTTCGAACTCCGCACGTGCCACCGGCGTCCGTTAGCGTAGTGGTTCGCCGGGTCTTGAGGAGATAAGGGTACGGTGCAGAATTCGATGATTCCCCATCCCCCGGGCTTCCGGCGCCCCTCACGCACCCGAATTGTCGGCCGTGCCCTGACATGCGCCGTGTTCGTGCTGGCCGGCCTGCTCTTCTACATCAGCGCCCGCACCGCGCAGGGCACCGATCTGCGCACCGACGACTCCCTGCTGCGCCTCGGTGACGTCATACAGCAGCGCAGTGCCCAGAACCAGCAGATCCAGGCCCAGATCGGCGGCCTCCACGACCGGGTCGACGGCCTCGCCGGGGTGCAGAGCCAGAGCCCGTCCGACACCGCCCGCGCCGAGGCCCTGGAACGCTCGGCCGGCCTGCAGGCGCTCCGCGGCCCCGGCCTCACCGTCACCCTCAACGACGCCCCGCCCAACGCCACCGCCCGCATCCCCGGTGTGCCCGAGCCCGGCGTCAACGACCTGGTCATCCACCAGCAGGACATCCAGGCCGTGGTCAACGCGCTCTGGCGGGGCGGTGCCGAGGGCGTCCAGGTCATGGACCAGCGCCTCGTCGCCACCAGCGCCGTCCGCTGCGTCGGCAACACCCTGCTGCTGCAGGGCCGGGTCTACTCCCCGCCGTACGTCATCAAGGCCGTGGGCCGCACCGACCGGCTGCGCTCCGCGGTCGACGCCGACCCGACGATCCAGAACTACCTGCAGTACGTCGCCGCGTACGGGCTCGGCTGGAAGGTCCAGGAGGCGGGGGAGCTCACCGTGCCCGGCTACGAGGGCTCGGTCGACCTCGGCGCCGCGGGCACGCGCTGACCACGGACGGGCGGCAGCACGGCGTAGTCGCCGTACACGGGCGGCGCGGCGTCTAGTCTGGACCCCGACGCGAACCCGAGGAGCACCATGTACGGCTGGATCTGGCGCCATCTGCCGGGGAACACCCTGGTCCGGGCGCTCGTCTCGCTGCTGCTGGTCCTCGGGGCGGTCTACGTCCTGTTCCAGTACGTCTTCCCGTGGGCCGAGCCGCTGCTGCCCTTCGGCGACGTCACGGTGGAGGACGGCGGCGCCGGCTGACCCGGCCCCCGCCCCCAGCACCCGCCAGATCCGCACCGCGGACCCGCACCCCAGGAGTAGCGCGCATGAACTCCGCCGGCTCGCCCCGGATCCTCGTGGTCGACAACTACGACAGCTTCGTCTTCAACCTCGTCCAGTACCTCTACCAGCTGGGCGCCACCTGCGAGGTGGTGCGCAACGACGAGGTGACCGTCGGGCACGCCGTGCCGCGGGCGGGCGACGGGGGCTTCGACGGGGTGCTGCTCTCCCCCGGCCCCGGCACCCCCGAGGAGGCCGGCGTCTGCGTGGAGATGGTGCACCACTGCGCCGCCGCCGGGCTGCCCGTCTTCGGCGTCTGCCTCGGCCTGCAGTCGATCGCCGTCGCGTACGGCGCCGTGGTGGGCCGCGCCCCCGAACTGCTGCACGGCAAGACGTCCCCGGTCGAGCACGAGGACGGCGGCGTCTTCGAGGGACTGCCCTCGCCGCTGACCGCCACCCGCTACCACTCGCTCGCGGTCGAGCCAGGCACCGTCCCGGACGAACTGGTCGTCACCGCGCGGACGGGCAGCGGCGTCATCATGGGCCTGCGTCACCGCGAACTGCCGGTGGAAGGGGTGCAGTTCCACCCCGAGTCGGTGCTGACCGAGGGCGGCCACCGGATGCTCGCCAACTGGCTGGCCGCGTGCGGGTACCCCGAGGCGGTCGGGCGTTCACGCGGGCTCGCCCCGGTGATCGGCCGGAGCTGACCAGGTGACAGCGGTGAGGCCGGAGGGCGAGACGGCCCCGGGGGCGGACGACTGGAGCGTGTACGAGGCCGCGGCCCCCTCCTCCGGGTGGCCGGCGCAGCCTCCGCAGCCCTTCGACGACCGGACGGTGCAGCTGAGGGCGGTCCGTGACGTCCCCCCGGTGGCGCCTGCGGCCGCGGTGCCGCCCACGCCCGTGACGCCCGTGCTGCCGTCCGTGGTGCCGTCCGTGCCGTCGCAGGCGCCCGGCGGGGCCCCTGGAGGCCGCGCCGAGCTCCGCAGGGCGGCCGCCGGGCTTGCAGCACCCGGTACGGGCCGTCGGCGCGCCGTGGGCCGTTCTGCGGCCTCCACGCCACGCCCCAGGGAGCGCCGGGGGGTGATCGCCGCGCGGATGGTCGGCGAGCTCTTCATCACGCTCGGCACGGTGATGCTGCTCTTCGTGGCGTACCAGCTGTGGTGGACCAACGTGCAGGCCGACGCCTCCGCGGACGCCGCCGGCGCGAAGCTGGAGCAGCAGTGGAACAGCGCACCCGCGCCCACCGGCCCGGCCTCCCCGGGCGCGCCCGCCGCGGGTGCCTTCGAGCCCGGCAAGGGATTCGCCCTCCTCCACATCCCCGCGCTCGGCCTCAAGTACCCGGTGGCGGAGGGCACCCAGAAGCAGCAGGTGCTCGACAAGGGCCTCGTCGGGCACTACACCGGCACGGCGATGCCGTCGGACAAGGCCGGGAACTTCGCCGTCGCGGCGCACCGCACGACGCACGGCCAGCCGTTCCGGAAGATCGGGCAGCTGAAGCCGGGGGACAGGATCGTCGTGGAGACGGCGACCACCTACTACACCTACGAGGTCGCCGGGGGCATCCCGGAGACGCCGCCGACCAACGTGACGGTCATTCAGCCGGTGCCCAAGGGGTCGCCGTTCACCCAGGCGGGTCGTTACATCACCCTGACGACGTGCACACCCGAGTTCAGTGCCCGGGGTCGGCTCATCGTGTTCGGCAAGATGGTCGAGGAACGGCCGAGGAGCCAGGGCAAGCCCGCCGCGCTCACCGGCTGACCCTCGCACCGCCGGGAGGCCCGCCGTGAGCCCTGTCGCCAGCAATCGGATCAGGGCGGCGGCCGGGGCCGCCGGCGAGCTGATGATCACACTCGGCGTGGTGTTCGCGCTCTTCGCCGCCTACTCGCTCTGGTGGACGGACGTGGTGGCGGCCCGTCAGGCGTCCGCCGCCGCCGGCCACCTCCGGCAGAGCTGGAGCGCCACGGTGCACGCCGCTCCTCCGGCCGTCCTCGCCGACGGCGCCGTCGGCTTCCTGCACGTCCCCGCCCTGGGCCGCGGCCAGGTGCTCGTCCGGCGCGGCACCGGGCCCGAGGTCCTCGACGAGGGCGTCGCCGGACTCTACGAGCAGCCCTACCCGTCCGCCATGCCGTGGGACGCCGAGGGCAACGTCACCCTCGCCGCCCACCGCGACGGGCACGGCGCGGCGTTCCACGACCTCGACCGGGTGGGCCCCGGCTCCGCCGTCGTCGTCGAGACCGCCGACCGCTGGTACGTCTACCGCGTGGACGGCGTGCTCCCCGAGACCTCCCCGGAGAACGTCGGCGTCATCGCCCCCGTCCCGGCGGACTCGCCGTACCACCGGCCCGGCCGGTACATCACCCTGACGACCTGTACGCCCGTCTACACCTCGCTGTACCGGCTGGTGGTGTGGGGGAGCCTGGTGCGGATCGAAACGGTGGACGCGCGCCGTACGCCGCCGGTGGAGCTGCGGGCCGGGCGGTGAGGGGTTGCCGCCGTCCGGGTGAGTCGTTGGTGCCGGTATGACGACGAACGACACCCCGGCCCTGTTCGACTTCCACGGCCGGGAGGTGCGGGTGATCACCCGCGACGGCGAGCCCTGGTGGGTGGCGGCGGACGTGTGCGCGGTGCTGGAGATCTCCAAGACCGACCGTGCGCTCGCGGGGCTGGACGAGGACGAGAAGGGTGCTCACAGTGTGAGGACCCCTGGCGGTGACCAGCAGGTTTCCGTCATCAACGAGCCGGGCCTCTACTCCCTGGTGCTGCGCTCCCGGAAGCCGCAGGCGAAGGCCTTCAAGCGGTGGGTCACGCACGAGGTGATCCCGCAGATCCGGCGGACCGGCCGGTACGCGGTGGCGGACAGCCGGCAGCAGGACGTGCCGCCGGCGATGGCGGAGTTCCTGCGGCTGATCGCCGGGGCGTCCGCGGAGGCCCTCGTGAACGCGGGCCGGACGGCCGCCGCGCTCGACGGCACCACCCGTGCGGTGGAGGGCCTCAACGGCCGGATCGCGGACCTCGCCGATCTCCTGGCCACGGTGGCGGCACGGCTGCCGGCACAGCCGTCCGGCGCGGACGCCGAGGGTCAGGACCTGAAGGGTCCGGAGGCCGGAGGCGCGGGCGGGGGAGCGGGCGGGGGAGCCGGTGCGTCCGGCGGGCCGGAGGAGCCGATCTGGCATGCCGGCATCCCCGAGGAGGCGCTGCCCTTCGACACGCTCGCCGAACTGCTCGCCGCCGAACTCGGCCGGCCGGGCCTGAGCCGCGGCGGGCTGTACGCGACGGCCTGCGACGCCGGGTTGCTGAGGCAGCTGCCGCCGCCGTACGGCGGCCACTCGCTGACGGATCCGAGGCTGGCGTCGCTGTTCCGGGTGCGCCGCACCAGTGGCGCGCTGCACGGCTGGCCGACCGTCCACCACCACCAGCCGATGGCCCTGCCGCAGGGTGTGGTGATCATGCGGCAGCTGGTGCTGCAGGACATCGGGCGGCGCCTGCTGTGAACGGCCGGCCTCCGTCCACAGGCTGTGGACGAGCGGCGGCGCCGCAGCGGTCGGCGGTCAGCGGTCGGGGGCAGGTGCCGGGAACGGCCGGAGGGGCCGCGCGGTGTGCGCGGCCCCTCCGGTGCGGTCGGTGGTCAGCGCCCCGGGTCGGGAGCCCTGGTGACGAGGTTCACCTTCGTGCCCGGGTCCAGCTGGGTGCCGGCGGGCTGGTCGGTGGTCACCACGATCGCGTTCGGGTCGGCCGGACCGGCCATGATCGTGTAGCCCAGGTTCTGCGCCGTGAGGAGCTTGATCGCGTCCTTGAGCGTCACGTTCGTCAGCGGGGGCACGGTGCCCTTCTCCGCCTGCTTGCCGACCGTGATGGTGACCGTGGCGTTCTTCTTGAGCTGGCCGCTCTTGGGGCTCTGGTCGACCACGAAGCCGATCTTGGTCACGTCGGTGACCGCCTGGGTGACGACCTTCACCTGGAGCTTGGCGTCGGTGATCGCCTGGGTGGCCTCGTCCTGGGTCTTGCCCATGACGGACGGCACCGCGACCTTGCCCGCGCCGCCCGAGACCACGATGGTGATCTCGGTGCCGGCCGCGGCCTTGCCGGTCGGGCTGAAGGAGATGACCTTGTCCTGGTCGACGGTGTCGTCGTCCTTCAGCTCGGTCTTCACCGTGAACCCGGCGCCCTGGAGCTTGGTGGTGGCGGTGTCGGCGGACTGCCCGGAGACGTCGGGGATCTCCGTCTCGACCGGGCCGGAGGACAGGTGCACGGTGATGACGCTGTTGGCGTCGATCTGCGTGTTGGCGGCCGGGTCCTGGGTGCAGACCTGATCCTTCTGGATCTTCGTGTCGGGGCAGGCGACCGGGTCGCCCGCCTGCACCTGGAGCTTCTCGTTCTGCGTCTTCGCCTTGGTCTGGGCGTCGGTCAGGCTGAGGCCGACCAGGGTGGGCGAGGTGGTCTTGGCCGTCCCGCCGCCGCCGCCGAGCATCGCCTGGACGACGAAGAACGCGCCGACCAGCACGAGGACGGCCGCCACGGCGAGCACGATCCACGAGGTGTTGTTCTTCTTCTGCTGGCTCTGCCGGCGGCTGCTGCGGCTGAAGCCCTCGTCGTCGTAGCCGCCGCCCTGGCCGCCGCCGTAGCCGTCGTCGCGGGCCTGGGGCGGGTAGCCGTAGCCGGACTGCGGGGAGCCGACCGGCGGGAGCATGGTCGTCGGGCCGGCCGCACCCTGCTGGGGCAGCAGGTTGGTCTGGCCGTACGGGTCGTACTGCGCCTGGCCGCCCTGGTCGTAGCCGTAGCCGCCCGCGCCGTACGCCGCGGCCTGCTGGGCGGCGGCGACCGGGAGGCCGTCGAGGAAGCGCTCGATGTCGTCGCGCATCTCGTCGGCGCTCTGGTAGCGGTAGTCGCGCTCCTTGGCGAGGGCCTTCAGCACGATCGCGTCGATCTCGGGGCGGACCTCGGGGTCGAACGCGGACGGCGGCTGGGCCTCCTCGCGGACGTGCTGGTAGGCCACCGCGACCGGGGAGTCGCCGACGAACGGCGGGCGCACGGTCAGCAGCTCGTACAGCAGGCAGCCGGTGGAGTACAGGTCGGAACGGGCGTCGACGGTCTCGCCCTTGGCCTGCTCGGGGGAGAGGTACTGCGCGGTGCCGATGACCGCGGAGGTCTGGGTCATCGTCATGCCGGCGTCGCCCATGGCGCGGGCGATGCCGAAGTCCATGACCTTGACGTTGCCCTGCCGGGTGAGCATGACGTTGGCGGGCTTGATGTCGCGGTGGACGATGCCTGCGCGGTGCGAGTACTCCAGCGCCTGCAGGATGCCGATCGTCATCTCCAGCGCGCGCTCCGGCAGCAGCCGGCGGCCGGAGTGCAGCAGCTCGCGGAGGGTCGAGCCCTCGACGTACTCCATCACGATGTACGGGATGGAGATGCCGTCGATGTAGTCCTCGCCGGTGTCGTACACGGCGACGATGGCGGGATGGTTCAGCGAGGCCGCGGACTGCGCCTCACGGCGGAACCGCGCCTGGAAGGAGGGGTCGCGGGCCATGTCGGCACGGAGGGTCTTCACGGCGACCTGACGGCCGAGCCGGGTGTCATGGCCCAGGTAGACCTCGGCCATGCCGCCACGCCCGAGGACGCCGCCGAGCTCGTACCTGCCGCCGAGGCGACGAGGCTCTTCCATAGTTCCGACCCTCTCCCTCACCGGCCGGTGAGGATGTGACGTAGGTGTCCCCGCACGCACTGTCCGACGGTGCCGGCGCCACACCGTTCGTGTGGCGCCGGTTCCGCAGGTGAGCAGTGGGTAGACCCGCTGCTGGCGGATACGCTACCGGGCGAAGCCGAGACGACCCGACCAGCCTGCCACCTGAGACCAGACCGGTATGCACCGGAACGGCTCGACTGTGACCATCGCCTCAGGCCCTCCACCGGCTGCTACTTGGCTCCGACCACGGCTTCCATGACCTTCCGGGCGATCGGCGCGGCGATCGAGCCGCCGCTGATCTCGGCGCTCTCGGCGGCGCCGTCCTCGACGACGACCGCCACGGCGACCTGCTTGTCGTTCGCACCCTTGGCGTACGACATGAACCAGGCGAACGGCAGGCCGCTGTTGTCCTGGCCGTGCTGCGCGGTGCCGGTCTTGCCGCCGACGGTCACCCCCTTGATCTGCGCCTTCTCGCCGGTGCCGTTCTGCACCACGGACTCCATGAGCTGCTGGAGCTTCTGCGCGGTGGTCGGGGAGATGGGCCGGCCCATCTCCTTCTCCGAGTGCTTGGAGACGACGGCGAGCGTGCTCGACCGCTCCTGGTCGACGAGGTACGGCTGCATCAGCGTGCCGTTGTTGGCGATCGCCGCGGCGACCATGGCCATCTGCAGCGGGGTGGCCCGGGTGTCGTGCTGGCCGATGGCGTCCATGGCCGTGCCGTCGGGGGAGGAGCTCTTCGGGAAGACGCTGGCCGACGCCCGGATCGGGACCTCGACCTTGGCGTTGTTGAAGCCGAACTTCTCGGCCTGCGCCCGCAGCTTGTCCTTGCCGAGCTCCGCGCCGATCTTGCCGAAGACGGTGTTGCACGAGTAGTCCATGGCGACCAGCAGCGTGGCGTTGGTGCACGGCTCGGTCTTGGAGGCGTTCTTCAGCTCGGTGCTGGTGCCCGGCAGGATGTACTTCTCCGGGGTCTCCGTGGTGTCCTCGGGGCTCTGGAACTTGCCGTCCTCGAACGCCGCGGCCGCGGTGACCAGCTTGAACGTCGAACCGGGCGGGTACGTCTCGCGGAGCGCCCGGTTGAGCATCGGCTTGTTCGGGTCGGCGTTGAGGTCCGTCCAGGCCTTGGCGTCGGCGTCGGAGCTGCCGGCGAAGGTGCCGGGGTCGTACGACGGGGTGGAGACGAGCGCCAGGATCGCGCCGGTGCGCGGGTCGATGGCGACGGCCGCGCCCTTCTTGTTGCCGAGCGCCTCGAAGGCGGCCTTCTGGGCCTTGGGGTCGATCGTCGTGACGACGTCGCCGCCCTTCTTGTCGTCGCCCGTCAGCATGTCGAGGGTGTTGCGGAAGAACAGCCGCGAGTCGGTGCCGGAGAGGATGCCGTCCTCCAGCGACTCCAGCTGGCTGGTGCCGAACGACTGCGAGGAGTACCCGGTGACCGGCGCGTACATCGGGCCGTCGACCCAGCTGCGCTTGTACTTGTAGCGCAGGCCGTTGACGTTGTCGGAGTTCGTGACCGGGGCGCCGCCGGCGATGATGTTGCCGCGCGGGTAGGCGTACCGGTCGTACTTGTTGCGGTCGTTCTCCTTGTTGGTGGCCCAGGCGTGGGCCTGGACGCCCTGCACCCAGTTGGTGCGCACCATGAGGGCGAGGATGAGGACCAGGCAGAAGACGGAGACCCGGCGGATGGGCTTGTTCACGTGTCGGGTTCCTTTCAGGCCGAGGCCGGCACGGTGGCCGGTTCCGGGTCGGCTGCCGGTCGGCGGGCGCTGTCGCTGATCTTGAGGAGGATGGCGATCAGACCCCAGTTGGCGACGACCGACGAACCGCCCTGGGCGAGGAACGGCATCGTCATGCCGGTGAGCGGGATCAGGCCGGTGACGCCGCCGGCGACGACGAAGACCTGCAGGGCGAAGGCCGAGGAGAGGCCGACGGCGAGCAGCTTGCCGAACGGGTCACGGGCGGCGACGGCGGTGCGCAGGCCGCGCTGCACGATCAGGCCGTACAGCAGGAAGATCGCCATCATGCCGGTCAGGCCCATCTCCTCGCCGAACGAGCCGAGGATGAAGTCGCTCTTGGCGGCGAACTGGATCAGCCAGGACCGGCCCTGGCCGAGGCCGGTGCCGGTGACGCCGCCCGAGCCGAAGGCCATCAGGGTCTGGCCGATCTGCTCGCTCGTGCCCGCCGGCGGCGGGTCCGCGAAGGCGGCCATCGGGTCGAGCCAGGAGTTGATGCGGGTCTTGACGTGCGGCTCCGCCATGGCGACGACGGTCGCGCCGCCGATCGACATCACCAGGCCGAAGACGATCCAGCTGGTGCGCTCGGTGGCGACGTACAGCATCACCACGAAGAGGCCGAAGAAGAGGAACGAGGAGCCGAGGTCGGTCTCGAAGACGAGGATGAGGATCGACAGCAGCCAGACCACGATGATCGGCCCGAGGTCGCGGCCGCGCGGCAGGTAGAGGCCCATGAAGCGGCGGCTGGCGAGCGCCAGTGCGTCGCGCTTGACCATCAGGTAGCCGGAGAAGAACACCGTCAGGATGATCTTGGCGAACTCGCCGGGCTGGATGGAGAAGCTGCCGATGTGGATCCAGATCTTGGCGCCGAAGTCGCCCGCCCGGGCCGGGAAGAACGCCGGCGCCGCGAGCAGCACCAGGGCCACCGCCATCGAGATGTAGGTGTACCGCTGGAGGATCCGGTGGTCCTTCAGCAGCACGATCACGGCGGTGAAGAACGCGATGCCCAGGCCCGACCACATCAGCTGGTTGGCGGCCGCCGGGTAGTTGGAGGCGAGGAGCTTGCCGGCCTTGTCGAGCCGCCAGATCATCACCAGCCCGAGCCCGTTCAGCAGGGTCGCCAGCGGCAGCAGCAGCGGGTCGGCGTACGGCGCGAAGCGGCGCATCAGCAGGTGCGCGACCAGGGCCAGCGCGCCCATGCCGAGGCCGTACGCCAGCATGCCGGCCGGCAGCGTGCCGTCCATCGCCAGGCCCACGTTGGCGTAGGCGAACATCGGCAGCACCACCGCGAACGCCAGCATGGCGAGCTCGGTGTTGCGGCGGTTCGGCGCGTTCTGCGGAGTGATCGTCGTGTTGCCGCGGCGCTGTCTGCCGCGGTCGGTGGTGTTGTTGCTCAGGTCAAAGGTGCTCACGTGTAGGCCGCTCCCCGACGGCTGAGGCCCCTGGCGAGGGGTGGTGCTACTGGGCCGGGCAGGAGGTCGCCAGCTGCTTCTCCTGCTCGGTGAGTTCGGGTGTGGTGCCGGGGTTGCCGGTGCTCAGGGTGTCGGTGGACGGGCTCGGGCTCGCCGTGCCCTCGGTACGGAGGGCGGCGGTGGTCAGCGTGCCGGCGCTCGGGGCGGGCGACGGGCTCGGGCTCGCACCGGGGTCCGGGACGGTCCCCTCCGTCCCCGTCGTGCCGGTCGCGGCGCCCTGGGCCACCTTCTTGCAGACGGCGGCCTGCGTGGAGAGGTTGCGGACCTGCTCGCGGGCGTCGGAGAGGCTCTTGGCCTGGATGGTCCTGGTGACCTGCGTCCGCTGGTACGTGGGCAGGAACTTGAGCTCGACGTCCGCGTGCGCCTCGTACACCGAGGACAGGCTCAGCCCCGCCAGGGACTGGTTGAGCCCGCGGTAGACGGCGACGCCGTCGCCGTCCGCACCCACGTAGTACTGGTCCTGCGTCCACCGCCAGCCGACGTAGCCGCCGCCGCCCAGCAGGCCGAGCACGGCCAGCACGGCCAGCGAGACCTTGAGCTTGCGGCCCTTGCGCCGCCGCCGGGAGGGCCGCTCCTCGTCGCCGTCGTACGACCGCGCGTCGCCGCCGTAGCCCTGCTCGGCGTACTCGTCGTCCGCGTAGCCCTCGGCCGGGCCGAAGCCCGCGGCCCCGCCCTCGTAGCCGTTGGCCGGACCGAACGCGCCCTGCGGCGGCTGCGGCCGGCCGAGGCCGGCGGCACGGCCGGCCGGGGTGTCGAGCAGACCGGGGTCGCTCTGGTGCGGCTGCGCGTCGGCGACCGCGCCGACCACCACGGGGATGTCGACCAGGCGGCCGCTCAGCGTGTCGGTGGCGCCGACGTCGATGACGTCCGCCACGATGCAGGTGATGTTGTCCGGGCCGCCGCCGCGCAGGGCGAGCTGGATGAGCTCCTGGACGGTCTGCTCCGGCGCGTAGTAGCTGCCGAGCGTGGCCTCCAGCGTCTGGTGGCTGACCGGGCCCGACAGGCCGTCGGAGCAGATGAGGTAGCGGTCGCCCGCCCGGACCTCGCGGATCGACAGGTCGGGCTCGACCTGGCCGCGGCCGTCCAGCGCGCGCATCAGCAGCGAACGCTGCGGATGGGTCTCGGCCTCCTCGGGCGTGATCCGGCCCTCGTCGACCAGCCGCTGCACCCAGGTGTGGTCCTGCGTGATCTGGGTCAGCGCGCCGTCGCGCAGCAGGTACGCCCGGGAGTCGCCGATGTGCACCATGCCCATCCGCTGGCCGGTCCACAGCATCGCGGTGAGGGTGCAGCCCATGCCCTCCAGCTGCGGGTCCTCCTCGACCATCTGCCGGAGCCGGTCGTTCGCACCCTGCACGGCCTCGCCGAGCAGGGTCAGCAGGTCGGCGCCGGGGACGTCCTCGTCGAGCCGGACGATCGAACCCAGCACCTCGGAGGAGGCGACCTCGCCGGCCGCCGCCCCGCCCATGCCGTCGGCCACCGCGAGCAGCCGCGGGCCGGCGTAGCCGGAGTCCTCGTTGCCCTCCCGGATCAGGCCCTTGTGCGAGCCGGCGGCGAACCGCAGCACGAGGCTCATGCGGCCGCCGCCCCCTTCCCGGATCGGGCGGTCGTGACCGGGCCGCGGGCGCGCGCGGCAGCGGCAGCGCGGCGTGCGCGCTCCCGGCTGGTCCTGAACGGGATGGTGTCCCTCATGCGCCGCTACTTCCGCAGTTCGATGACGGTCCGGCCGATACGGATCGGCATGCCCGGCTGGAGCGGCATCGGCGCGGTGAGCCGCTGCCGGTCCAGATAGGTGCCGTTGGTGGAGCCTAGATCCTCCACCGTCCACTGCCCAGTCTGATCCGGGTAGATCCTGGCATGACGCGACGAGGCGTAGTCGTCGTCCAGCACGATCGTGGAGTCGTGCGCGCGGCCCAGCGTGATCGTCTGTCCCTGCAGGGCGACCGTGGTGCCGGCCAGCGACCCCTGCACCACGTACAGGTGGGTCGGCGCACCGCGGCGCTGCCGGGGCTGCGGCGGAGCGGCCGCACCGCCCTGCTGGGGCGGTCGGGCCGGTGACGCGGCAGCGGCCGGGGCGGGGCGCCGCGCGGTGCGCGGATTCACCTTGGTCCCGAACAGGTCGCTGCGAATGACCTGCACCGCGACGATGACGAACAGCCACAGCACGGCGAGGAAGCCCAGCCGCATGACCGTCAGGGTCAGTTCTGACATGAGTGGCCCGCTCTACCCTTCGACCTGTCGGTAGACGATGGTGGTGGACCCGAGGACGATTCGGGAGCCGTCGCGGAGCGTAGCGCGCTGCGTGTGCTGGCCGTCCACCACGATGCCGTTGGTGGACCCGAGGTCGAGCACCATCGCGGGCGTCCCCGGGCGGATCTCCGCGTGCTTGCGGCTGACCCCGGGGTCGTCGATGCGGATGTCCGCCTCGGTGGAGCGGCCGAGCACGCACGCGTTGCCCGTGATCTGGTGCCGGGTGCCGTTGACCTCCAGCCAGCGCCGGGTGTCGGTGCCGCCGTGGCCCGCGCCGGGGAACGGCCGGACGTTGCCGCCCGCCGCCGGGGGGCCGGGGGGCATCGCCGGGGGGCCGGGCGGCGGCGGCGGAGCGCCGTAGGGCGCCGCGCCGGGCTGCTGCCACGGTGCGCCGGGCGCGGGCGCGGTCGGGCGCCGCTCGTAGCCGCCCGGCGCGGCCTGCTGCTGCTGGGCGGGGTCCTCGCCGGCGAGGGTGCGGCTGCGCACCCGGTAGTTGCCGGTGTCGAGTTCGTCGGCCTTCTCCAGCGACACGTTCAGCGGCCCCATGAAGGCGTAGCGCTGCGCCTCGGCGTACTCGCGGACCATGTTGGCGAGCTCGATGCCGAGCTGGCGGGCGTACGGGCTGAGCCGCTCGTGGTCGTGCGGGCTGAGTTCGACGATGAAGTCGTTCGGGACGACCGTGCGGTCGCGGTTCCAGATGGTGGCGTTGTTGTCGCACTCGCGCTGCAGCGCGCCCGCGATCTCCACCGGCTGGACCTCGGACTTGAACACCTTGGCGAAGGTGCCGTTCACGAGACCCTCGAGCCTCTGCTCGAACTTCTTCAGGACTCCCACGGGGCACCCCCTTCCAGGGCGTCGGGCCGGTCCGCGGTCGCGGGCCGGGTTGCGGTTTTCCGTACTGATCGTATCCACGTCGGGCCCATCCGTACGGTTCCCCGGGAACGTGGTCCCCGGGCGTGAGACCGCGCACACGGGCCCGCAGGGCCTTCCGGGGGGTCCGGCGGGGGCGCGGGTGCGTACGGACGGAGCTGTGCTGGCATGCGGGGGCTACCCGCGGACGGGCCTGCTCATCCCTCGGTCACCCGTTCGTCCCCGGGGGCCTGCGGCGGGCTCCCGGGTGGCCGGGAAACGGATTCGGAGGTACCCGGGACGGCGTGCTAATGTTTTCCACGTCGGAAGGGGCGCCCGAGAGGGAGCCGAACGGAAGACCGGTGAGGATGCGGTAATATCCTCTCCGAGCCGGAAGGACCGCAAGTCCTGAAGGCGACACCCTTGCGCGGGTGGCGGAATAGGCAGACGCGCTGGATTCAGGTTCCAGTGCCCGAAAGGGCGTGGGGGTTCAACTCCCCCCTCGCGCACAGCGAAGCCCCGCAGATCTTCGGATCTGCGGGGCTTTCTCGTGTCCCCGTGACGTTCCCGGGGCCGCCCTCCCATGCGGAGGAAGCCCTTTCAGGTCTCTGCCCGGTAACAACAGGCGACCCCGAACGAATTGTGTCGTGGCGGGCTGATAGAACATCCCCCGGGAATTCTGTTCGACAGTTCGAGAAAATGTCCGTTTTGGTATTGATGATGCCAACTAGGGCGTCTCCACGGGGGGTTGTACGTGGGGATCGAGCTGGGCACACACCGGTACACGGCCTGCCCCGCCACTTGTCCTACCGCGGTCGACCGCGGCGTTCTGTCCGGAATTCCCCTCATATCCGCAGCATTGTCATCCCAAGGAGAACGCGGATGCTCGACCCATCGGGTCCGACCAGGACGCGAATAAGGGGGGCCGGACGGGCGACCACTCTCGCCGTCGTCACCGCCGCTCTGGTCTCGGGGGCCGGCCTGCCCGTCCTCGCGACCGCCAGTGCGGAGTCCGTCGCGCCGAAGCGCATCGGTTCCGCGCCCGTCATCCCGCACGGCGCCGCCAAGGCGGCGGCGCCCGCCGCCGACACCGAGCTCGACCTCAGTGTCACCCTGGAGCCGAAGGACCAGGCCGCGCTGACGACCTTCGTCAACGCCGTCTCCACCCCCGGCTCGCCGCTGTACAAGCACTACCTGGGCACCGGTCAGTTCGCTCAGCGCTTCGGTGCCGACGCGGCCAGCGTCGCGAGCGTCCGCGCGGCGCTCACCGCCGCGGGCCTGCACCCGGGCGAGGTCGGCGCCAACGGCCTGACCATCCCGGTCAAGGCCACCGTGGCCGAGGCGAAGAAGGCGTTCGACACCGACTTCGCCGGCTACACGCTGCCCGACGGCACCGCCGCCTACGCCAACACCCAGGCCCCCGCCGTCCGCGGCGACCTGGCCGGCAAGATCGCGGGCGTGGTCGGTCTCGACACGACCGCGACCTACGCGCCGCGTTCCGTGGCGAAGCCGAAGGCCGCGCTCAAGGGCCCCGCGGTCAGCGGGGACAAGGCGCGCAACATCGGCGCCAGCCCGCAGCTGTGCGGCGAGTGGAAGACCATCCTCGGCAACGCCGGTCTGGTCGACGGCGTCGACTACTACAGCTCCGCGACGCTTGCCCAGGCGTACAACCTGAACGGCATCGCCGACGGCGCCTCCGGCTCCACGATCGCGATCATGTCGCTGGAGAACTACGACACCCGGGCCGCCGCCAGCTGGCAGTCGTGCAACAACACGAAGACCACGGTGACCAACATCCCCGTCGGCGGCTTCGTCCCGGCGGCGCCGGACACGGCCAACGGCGAGGGCGGCGAGACCGCGCTCGACGTGGACACCATCGCCTCGCTCGCGCCCGGCGCGTCGATCCTGGTCTACCAGGGCGTCAACAGCGGCCAGGGCGTGATCGACACCTACCAGAAGATCGTCAACGACAACCGCGCCCAGGTCGTCTCGATCAGCTGGGGCAGGTGCGAGGCGGAGCGTGACAGCGGCCGCGAGAACGCGATGAACCTGATCCTCCAGCAGGCCGCTGCGCAGGGTCAGTCCGTCGTCGCGGCCTCCGGTGACTCGGGTTCGACCGACTGCAACGGGTCCGGTCTCAACGAGAACGTCCTCAACACCGACAGCCCGGCCTCGCAGCCGTACGTGACCGGTGTCGGCGGTACCTCGCACTCGGGTCTCGGCACCTACCCCGGTCCGATCTCGGTGTGGAACCGCTCCGGCGGCTCCGGCGGTGGCGGTCTGTCCACCCGCTGGGCGCTGAGTGACACCGACTTCCCGTGGAACGCGCAGCACGACGCGCAGTACAGCAACGTCTGCAGCGCCGGTACCGGTCAGTCCTGCCGCCAGGTCCCGGACGTGTCGGCCCTCGCCGACCCGGACCACGGCTACCTGATCTTCACCGACTACGACTCGGACAACACGCTCTGGGCCAACATCTACGGTGGGACCAGCGCCGCCGCCCCGCTCTGGGCGTCCCTGGTCGCCCTGGCGAACGCGTCGACCAACTGCGCCGCCAACGGCCCGGTCGGCTTCCTGAACCCGATCCTGCACAAGCTCGACGGCTCGGTGTTCAACGACGTCACCATCGGCAACAACGACATCAGCGGCTCGGGCAAGTACAACGCCCACGCGGGCTACGACCTGGCCAGCGGCCTCGGGTCGCCCAAGGGCAAGAACGTGATGGCCGCGCTCTGCCAGCAGCTGCCTTCGCAGCCGGCCGGTACCTTCACGAGCGTCCAGCCGAAGCGTCTGCTGGACACCACGACGGCCCACGCGGTGCCGTCGCGGCAGACCACCAGCCTGACGGTGGCCGGTGACGCCAACAGCGGCGTTCCCGCCGGTGCCACCGCCGTCACGCTGAACGTCACGGTCGCCAACACCTCCGGGATCGGCTTCCTGACGGTCTGGCCGTACGGCAAGGCCATGCCGGCGACGTCCAACATCAACTGGGTGGACGGCGGCGGCGCTCAGCCGAACCTGGTGACCGTGCCGGTCGGCGCCGACGGCAAGATCGGCATCTACAACGGCAGCTGGGCCAGCCCGGCCCGTGTCGTGGTCGACATCTTCGGCTACTACACGCCGGACACCAGCGGTGCCGGCTTCGTCCCGCTCGCCCCCACGCGTCTCTTCGACACGCGGTACGGCGACGTGAACGTGGCCAAGGCCCCGCTCGGCGGCCTGAAGCAGATCAGCGTCAAGATCGCGGGCGGTGTCTCCAAGGACGGCGTGTCGCTCAACGTGCCGGCCACCGGCGTCACCGCGGTGGTGCTCAACACCACCGTGACCCGTGGTCAGGGCCCGGGCTGGATGACGGTCTTCCCGGCCGGCAACACCCCGCCGCTGGCGTCGAACCTGAACTGGACCGACAACAAGACGGTGGCCAACCTGGTGACCGTGCCGGTCGGTGCCGACGGCAAGATCTCGTTCTACAACGCCATGTCGGGTCAGGTCGACGTCCTCGCGGACGTGTTCGGCTACTTCACCAGCGACGGCGGCGACAAGTTCCACGCCGCCGGTCCGAAGCGCCTCGTCGACACCCGCACCGGCAAGGGCGCCCCGCTGAAGGCCCAGGTCAACGGCAACACCGTGCACATCGACCTGAAGGACGGCGGCGTGCTGAACGGCGCGTCGTCGGTGGTCCTCAACATCGCGGCGCTCAACACCCAGAACAACGGCTTCCTCGCCGCCTGGCCCGGTTACACCACCCGGCCGGCCGCGTCGTCGAACCTGAACTGGGTCGGTGCCAACCAGATGGTCGCCAACGCGGTCGTCGTCCCGGTGAAGAACAACGCGGTGGACTTCACCACCAACAGCCCGGCCGACGTCATCGTCGACCTGCTGGGTTACTACAGCGCGAGCTGATCACCCGCGGGTGACAAGGGCGGCGTCCTCCCCCCACGGGGAGGGCGCCGCCTTCGTGCTGCCCGGGGTCAGTCCGCGGCGGCGGCGGGCAGGCAGGCGCGGACGGTGAAGCCGCCGTCCGGGGTGGGGCCGGTGACGAGGGTGCCGCCCAGCAGCTGGGCGCGCTCCCGCAGCCCGACCAGACCGTGGCCGCCGCCCGGCAGCGGGGCGGGCGCGCCGGTGCGCCGCGGCGGCGGCGCGTTGTGCACCTCGACGACCAGCCGGGAGCCCGCGCCCGTGACCCGGACGGTCACCGCGGCGCCGGGGGCGTGCTTGGTGATGTTGGTCAGCGCCTCCTGGACCGTCCGGTACGCGGCCCGCTCCACGGCCTCCGGCCAGGGCCGGCCGCCGAGCGCCAGGTGCGGGACGACCGGCAGGCCGGAGCCGCCGATCAGCGCCGGGAGGTCGGCGAGCCGGGGCTGCGGCGCGAGCGGCTCGTCGCGCCGGACGCCGGCCGCCCGGAGCACCCCGACCATCTGGCGGAGCTCCTCCAGGGTGCGGACGGCCAGCTCGCGGATGGTGGCGGCGGTGTCCCGGGCGGCGGGCTCACCGGTGGAGACCTGCAGCGCGCCGGCCTGGATCGAGATCAGGCTGACCTGGTGCGACACCACGTCGTGCATCTCCCGGGCCAGCCGGGCGCGCTCGGTGGCGAGGACGCGCTCGGCGAGCAGCCGTCCCTCGCGCTGCTGGCCGCGGGTCAGCTCGTCCAGCCGGGCGGCGAGTTCGCGGCGGGTCCGGGCGAGGAGTCCGAGGGCGGTCGGGCCGGCGGCGAGCATCAGGCACTGGATGGCGTACAGCGCGTTGTCGCGGTCGAGGGCGAGCGGGTGGTCGGCGAGCGGCCAGTGGAAGAACTCGACGAGGGCGAAGGCGGTCGCGCAGAGCGCCGGGACGCGCAGCGCGGACCGGTGCGCGGCGACCGAGTAGACGGCCGTCATCGGCGCGAGCCAGATGTAGTTCACGAACGCGCCGGGCAGGGTCAGCAGCAGCACGGTCACCGGCAGCCTGCGGCGGAGCAGCAGCGCGAGGGCGGCCAGGACGGAGAGGGCGGCCTCCCACCAGCGGGCGCCCTTCGAGACGAGGGCGGCGTCGAGGAGGGCGATCAGCACCGGCAGGGCCAGCATGAGCCAGGTCGAGGTGCACCAGCCGGGCAGTCTCCGGCCGGGGGTGCGGGTGCCGCTCATGCGCCGGGCTTCCCCGGGCCGCGGACCAGGCCGGCCCGGTGGGCGACGACGGCGGCCTGGACGCGGTTGGCGGCGCCGAGCTTGGCGAGGATCGCGCTGATGTGGTCCTTGACGGTGCCGGTGCCCAGGTAGAGGCGGTCGGCGATGTCGGCGTTGGACAGGCCCTCGCCGAGGAGGGCGAGCACGTCGAGTTCGCGGGTGGTGAGGTGGCGGGTGAGGGCGGCGGCGTCAGCGTCGGGGCCGCCGCCGTCGACGTAGCCGGCGATCACGGTGCGGGCGACGGCCGGGGAGAGGGTGCTGCCGCCGGAGGCGAGCACCCGGACGGCGTGCACGAGCTGGTCGGGTGCGGTGTCCTTCAGCAGGAACCCGGCGGCGCCGGCCCGCAGCGCGGTGCCGATGTACTCGTCGGTGTCGAAGGTGGTCAGCATCGCCACCGCCGGCGGGTCGGGCAGGGCGCGCAGCCGGCGGAGCACGCTGATGCCGTCGAGGTCGGGCATCCGGATGTCGAGCAGGACGACCTGCGGGCGGAGGTCGACGGTCAGCTGTTCGGCCTGTCCGCCGGAGCAGCCGCCGACGACCTCCAGGTCGGGCGCCGAGCCGACGATCAGGGCGAGGCCGGACCGGACGAGCACCTCGTCGTCCACGATCAGGACGCGGATCGTTGGCATGGTTCTCCTCGGTCGTGCGTGGCTCGTTCCGAGCCTAGGCGCCGCCGGACGGCTGCCCGGTCCTCCGGCGAGGCGGGTACCCCCGCCGATCGGCGGGGGTCGGAATCGGCTACCGGATCCACGCAATTCTCATCCGGGCTGGGGAACCATGGGACACGGGCCCCCACGGCGGCCCCCGCCGCTCGCGGACCGGAGGCGCGGGTCGTCCCGTCCCCCCGCGGGTGTCGTACGGATGCGGGCCCCACGTCGATCGTCTGGAATTGGAGCTGTGTCCACTGTGAAGCCGGCGCCCACCGCCGTCCCTGCCGCGCATGACGGAGCCCTCCCGGTGCTGTTCGCCCGATGGCGGCCCCGCGCCGCCGCCGCGACGGTCTGGTACCTGCGGCTCCTCGCCCTCCTCAACCTGGCCGCCGTGCTCGCCGTGCCCTTCCGCGACCAGGTGCAGGAGCACAACGAAGGCGAGTACTTCACCCCGTACCTGCTGACGGCGGGTCTGACGACCGTGCTGCTCTCGCTCTTCCTCGCCGTGGCGATGCGCCGCCGGAAACGGGCGGCGTGGATCTTCAACGCGGTGGTGTCCGGGCTCTTCTCCCTGCTGTACGTGCTGTTGCTGCTGGTGCCGGACGGCCGCTTCGCCGACCATCCGCTGAACTACGTGTCGACGGCGCTGACGGTCGGCTTCTTCCTGGCGCTGCTGGTCGCGCGCCGCGAGTTCACCTCCAAGGGCGACCGCTCCAACCCGAAGACCGGGGTGGCGACCTTCATCGCGGGCCTGCTCCTGGGCGGAGTGGTCGGGGCCGCCCTGGTGCAGCTGACCAACACGCTGTCCGGGGCGGGCTTCGGCTACCGCTTCGGCTACGCGGTGGCCCGCATGGTCACCATCACGCCGTCCGGCCGGGTGGCCGAGGTGATCGTGGTGCCGACCTGGGTGAACGCGTTCATCAACGCCATGGGCGCGGTGCTGTTCCTGGTCGTGGTGTACCTGGCGTTCCGCAGCCCCCGCGGCCAGGAGTTGCTGAGCGGGGACGACGAGGTGCGGCTGCGCGAACTGCTCGACCGCGAGGGCGGGCGGGACTCGCTCGGCTACTTCGCGCTGCGCCGTGACAAGGCGGCGATCTTCTCCGCCTCCGGCAAGGCGGCCGTCACCTACCGCGTGGTCGGCGGGGTGTCGCTGGCCTCGGGCGACCCGATCGGGGATCCGGAGGCCTGGCCCGGGGCGATCGAGGCGTGGCTGGAGGAAGCGCGCGAGCACGCCTGGGTGCCCGCGGTGATGGGGGCGTCCGAGGAGGCGGGCGTGATCTACGCCCGGCACGGGCTGGACGCGCTGGAGCTCGGCGACGAGGCGATCGTCGAGATCGACGAGTTCTCGCTGGACGGGCGGGCCATGCGGGTCGTCCGGCAGGCGTACAACCGGGTCAAGCGGGCCGGGTACACCGTGCGGATCCGCCGGCACGAGGACATCCCGGAGGGCGAGATGGCCGCCCTGCTCGACCGGGCCGACCACTGGCGGGACGGCCAGACCGAGCGCGGCTTCTCGATGGCGCTCGGCCGGCTCGGCGACCCGGACGACGGCCGCTGCGTGATGCTGGAGTGCCACGACGGGGACGGCGGGCTGCGGGCCCTGCTCAGCTTCGTTCCCTGGGGCCGGAACGGCCTCTCGCTGGACCTCATGCGCCGGGACCGGGACAGCGAGAACGGTCTGATGGAGTTCATGGTCATCGAGCTGCTGCAGCGCGCCGACGAGGTCGGGCTCGAACGGGTCTCGCTGAACTTCGCGATGTTCCGTTCCGTTTTCGACCGCGGCTCGCGGCTGGGTGCGGGGCCCGTGCTGAGGCTCTGGCGGGCCGTCCTCGGATTCTTCTCCCGCTGGTGGCAGATCGAATCCCTGTACCGGGCGAACGCCAAATACCGGCCGATCTGGGAGCCGCGTTACCTGCTCTTCCAGAAGAGCAGCGAGATTCCGCGGATCGGCATCGCCAGCGCGCGCGCCGAGGGTTTCATCACGGTGCCGAGTCTCCCCGCCCTGTTCCGCCGCCGTCATGTCCGGGAAGCCGTTCAGGGGCTGCCCGGCCAGGCCTCGGCGGACTCCCGGTCCGGGAAGGGCTAGTCCCTCCGCCGGGGGGCGGAGGGCAGCCGATCGGGGGGTTGCCCCAGGGGGAGGGACGCGTTTCCTCCCCCTGGAGGATGACCCGGAATTCGCCTCGCAAGCTGACGTCCGGGGCATTTCCCCTGCCTACCGTGGATATCGCGGCCCGCTGACGCGCGGCCGCCCGGGAAATGCCCCGGGAACGACATCCACGGCGGCGCCCGGGGCGCGCCGGAAACACGGGCGGGGGATTCGGCGGTGGCGCTGACAATGCGTACGGGGGCCGGTCGGACGGGGGCCGGTCGGACGGTGGCCGGGCGTACGGGGGCGGGCCTGGCGGCGGCCGGTCGGGCGGCGGCCGGGAGGGAACGGTTCGTGCCGGGGGTGGTCCGGGCCGCCCGCGCCGAGTGGGGGGTGCTGGCGCGGGCCGTCCGCGACCACGTGCGGCGGCACCGGTGGGCGTCCGTGCCGCTGGCCGTCGGGGCGGCGCTGCTGGTGCTGGTCTTCTCCGTCGTCCAGCACCTGCCGGGCGGGGAGACGGTCGTCGGCCGGCTCGGGGTGGTGCGGGCGGCGCTGCCGCTCGGCGAGTCGCTGCTGCGGACCCCGCTCTCGCTGTACGTGCCGGCGCCCGACCTGCCGGTGTGGGGCGCGCTGGTGCAGGTCCTGCTGGCGTTCGGGGCCGCCGAGATCGTGCTCGGCCGCCGGCTGACGCTCGCCGTCGCGTACGCCGGGACGCTCGCCGGGACGGTCTTCGCCCGGGTCGCCGTGGAACTCGGACCGGAGCACCTGCTGGGGCTGCCCGGCGTGGTGGCACACGTACGGGACACCGGGCCGTCGGCCGCCGTGGTGGCGCTCGCGGTCTGCACGGCCGTCCGGTGCCGGGCCTGGTGGACGGGCGGGGCGGTCGCCGCGGCGATGGTGGTGGAGGCCGTGCTGCTGCCCAACCTGGCCGGGCTGGAACACGTGGTGGCGGTGGCGGCGGCGCTGCTGATCGCCGGCGCGCTGGAGGCGCTCGACCGGCTCCGGGCCGCGCCGCCGGTCCGGGCGGCGGCGCTGCGTTGAGCCGCCGCCCCCGGGCCGTCAGGACCGGGGCAGCGGCAGCTCGAACCAGACGACCTTGCCGACCGCCTTGCGGGCGGTGCCCCAGCGCTCGGCGAGCTTGCTGACCAGCTGCAGGCCGCGGCCGTGTTCGTCGAGGGACTCGGCGGGCTCCAGCGACGGCAGGTTGTGGTTGTCGTCGCTGACCTCGACGAGCAGCTTGTCGACCCGGATGAGCTGCAGCTGCACGTGGTCGCGGGCGACCCGGACGGCGTTCGTCACCAGCTCGCTGACCAGCAGCTCCGCGGTGTCGGTGAGCCCGGTCAGCCCCCAGGTGCCGAGCTGCTCGCGGACGAGGGCACGGGCCCGCCGCACCTCGCCGTCGGAGGTGCCGAGCTCCCAGGTCGCGACCTCGCTCGGCGGGACGCCGTCGAAGCGGGCGACCAGCAGGGCGACGTCGTCGGCCCGGTCGTCGGAGTGCAGCCGCTCCAGCACGGTGTCGCAGGCCTCGTCGGGGGTCTGCTTCGGGTCGATCAGGTTGCCGCAGAGCGCGGCCAGGCCCTCTCCTATGTCGCCGCCCCGGACCTCGACCAGGCCGTCGGTGCACAGCACCAGCATCGAGCCGTCCGAGACGTCGATCTTCTTGGCGACGAACGGCACCCCGCCGACGCCGATCGGCGCGCCCTCCGGGATCTCCAGCAGCTCGCCCCGGCCGTCCGGATGCACCAGCACCGGCGGCACGTGCCCGGCGCTGGCCAGCTCGCAGGTGCGGTTGATCGGGTCGTACACCGCGTAGAGGCAGGTCGCGAGGTGGTCGTCGCCCAGCTTGTGGGCCAGGTTGTCGAGGTGGCGCAGCAACTGGCCGGGCGGCAGGTCGAGGGCGGCGAGGGTCTGCATGGCGGTGCGGAAACGGCCCATCGCGGCGGCGGAGTGCAGGCCGTGGCCCATGACGTCGCCGACGACCAGCGCGACCCGGCTGCCGGGCAGCTGGATGGCGTCGAACCAGTCGCCGCCGACCTCGGCCCGGGAGTCGCCGGGCAGGTAGCGGTGGGCGATCTGCACGCCCGGGATCCTCGGCGGGCGGGTCGGGATCATCGACCGCTGCAGGGTCGTGGCCACCCGCGACTCGGCGCGGTGCAGCCGGGCGTTGTCGAGGGAGAGCGCGGCGCGCGCGGCCAGCTCCTTCAGGGTGGCCGCGTCGTTCTTGTCGAACGGCGCGCGGTCCGGCAGCCGCAGCAGCTTGAGGATGCCGAGCACGGTGCCGCGCGCGGACAGCGGCAGCACCAGCATCGACCGGCCGATCACCACCGGCACGAGGTCGGGGCCGCCGCCGAGCGACGCGGCGTAGTCGACCGCGACGTCGGGGTCTATCACCGGCACCAGCACCGGCTGGTTCTCCTGCAGGGCGAGACCGGGCGGGGTGGAGCGCGGCATGGCGAGCAGCGAGCCCTCGTCCAGGACGTGGTCCCAGTGGCCGGGGGAGGCGTTCACCGCGCGGGCGACCCGGCGCAGCATCGTGCGGTCGTCGGGCCGGTCCTTCGGCAGCTCGGAGTCGGAGATCAGCTCGTCGAGGAGGTCGACGCAGGCGAAGTCGGCGACCCGCGGCACGAGGACGTCGCACAGTTCGCGCGCGGTGGTGTCGAGGTCCAGGGTGGTGCCGACCCGGCTGCCGAACTCGCTCAGCAGGGCCAGCTGCTCCCCTGCCTGGCTGCCCGTCAGCACCTCCACGGACGGCGGTGCGGGCGGTGCCGGGACGGCGGGCAGGGCGTCGGGCCGGACGCTCGCGGTGCCGTTGGCGATGGACTCGATGGCGGTGCCTCCCTGGCTCTGGCCGTTCGCGGTGGCGGCCCCGGACTCGCGCTGCCCGGGGAGGGTGGTGCCTAGGGGCGGCCGGCCGTCGGCGCCCTGGCCGGCCGGGACGACCTGCAGGCCGATGGTGGCGCGTCCGCCGACGGACGGCGGCTCGGCGGGACGGCGCGCGGCCCGGGGGCGTTCCGCGCGCTGCTGCGGTGTGGGGTAGCGGCGGGTCAGGCCGGCGACGCGGGCCGCCCCGCGTCCCGCGGGCTCGTACGGCAGCACGGGCAGCCGGGTCGCCGCGTCCACCCACAGGGCGGGCAGGCCGGCGGCGGCGAGCTGGGCGAGCAGGAGGGTGCGGCGCCGGCCGGAGCCGAGCGGCAGCAGGTCGGCCAGGGGCGCCGCACCGGCCGGGCCGGCGGGTGCGAAGGCCGGTGCGACCCGGTGGAAGGCGCTGCCGCCGGTGGGCGCCGCCGCGTACGGGAGGAGCCGCTCGCCGAGGGCGATCCGCGGTCCGGCGGACCGCAGCGGGCGGGCGTCGGCGGCCAGCGCCAGCAGGCTGCGGCCGCCCGGTTCGATCAGCGGGTAGGCCCACCAGACGATGTCCCGCAGCCGCTCCTCACGGTCCACCACGGACATCGAGCCGGCCCAGGCGGCACCGTGCCGGGTGAGGTCGTCGAGCGTGTCGAGGGCGTCGCAGCGCAGGGCCGGGGCGCCGGGCCGGGGGGTGCCGGTCTCGGGGCGGGGCTCCACGGCGGGCAGCAGGCCGGAGGCGGTGCGGCCGCAGGCGACCTCGGCCCGGTGGCCGAAGAGCTCCTCCGCGGCGCGGTTCCACAGGGCGATCCGGCCGTCCGCGTCGACCAGCACCGAGGCGACGCGCAGCAGGGCGACCACTCCCGAGGGAGGGCCACCCGCGTCGTCGGCCGGTGCCGGTCCGGAGTCTGGCTCGTCCACCATGGATGTAGGTCTGCTCCCGCCTGGCCGCGCGGGCGGCCCTCGTGTGGGGGCGGCGTCGTGGGCTCCTCGTTGTGCGGCCGCTCCTGCGTTGTCCCCATCTGTTGTACGCCTCTACCCGTGCGGCACTCGGGCAGGCATGCGGTGCCGCATCGGCGCGTCTTCCAGCGAAGCACGTGCGGGGGCGCCTTCGACAGCGAATCGGTGAGATTCGTCGGTATCGGTTGCGTGTCACTCAGTGTGCGCCGCCGGATGCTACGAGTTCAGTCGAACGGGCGAGGGGAAAGCGGCCCGTCGGGATGACCGCGGGGCACCGGTAGGGTGGCAGACCGGACGACCGGCTGCTTGCGGGAGGCACGGGTGAGTGCGGAGAGCCCCGCGCAGTGGAGCGAGCAGGAACGGCTGCAGCTGGAGGAGCGGGTGGCCGCGACCGAGCTGGCCTGGCTGACCCTCGACGTCGACGTCGAGACCCTCCGCGTCGAGATCGACAACTTCGCGCTCGTCCACCACCAGCTGCTCGGCCCGCTCTACGCCCGGCTCGACGAGCTGGACGCGCTGATCGCGGAGACCGTGGCCGCCCGCACCGGCGACCCCGAGGCGCTGCGCCGCGCCGCCGAGGCCCGCAGCCGGGTCGCCGAGCCGGACGACCCCGCCACCGCCGACCTCGCCCCCGAGCCGCCGGCCGCCGCGAAGGTCCGCCCCGACCGGGAGGCCCAGCGGATCTACCGCGACCTCGCCCGGCGCGCCCACCCCGACCTCACCACGGACCCGGCCGAGCAGGAGCGCCGCTCCGCCTTCATCTCCCGCGTCAACGAGGCGTACGCCCACGGCGACGCCGTCGCCCTGGAGGAGCTCGCCGGGGAGTGGTCGACCGCGCCGGAGAGCGCGCCCGACCCCGGCTCCGACGAGCGGCCCGCCTGGCTGCTGCGCCGTCTGGAGTGGCTGACCGCCCGGATCGGGCAGCTCGCCACCGAGCAGGTGCGGCTGGAGCGCACGCCCATGGGCGAACTCCTGCTGCTGGCCCCGCAGGAGCCGGAGCGGCTGCTGGAGGAACTCGCGGAACAGCTCCTCGGCCGCGCCTCCGAGCGCCGCGCCGAACTGGAGCGGCTGCTGGCCGACGCGGAGCACCCCCCGGCCGGTCCGAGTCGGCACAATGGAGGCGAGGACCCCTCCTCGCACCCCGAGCCCCAGGAGACCCGGACGATGTTCGCCCAAGCGCTGCCCACCACCGACGCCGCGTCCGTGCCCGCCGACGCCGCGCTGCTCGACGTCCGCGAGCAGGACGAGTGGGACGCCGGCCACGTGGACGGAGCCCGGCACATCCCGATCGGCCAGGTCGTCGCCCGCCTCGACGAGCTGCCCGACGACCGGCTGTACGTGCTCTGCCGGGTCGGCGGCCGCTCCGCGCAGGTCGTGCAGTACCTGGTGGCGCAGGGCCGCGACGCGGTCAACGTCGACGGCGGCATGTTCGCCTGGGAGGCCGCCGGCCGCCCGATGGTGAGCAGCGACGGCCGGGATCCCTTCGTCCTCTGACGGCGGCCCCGCGCAGGCGCTGTCCCCCGCGGCCCGGGTGCGGCAGGATGACCGGGCAACCGCGCCGCTGGGGGAGGAGACCGCCGTGCGCACCTGGTCGACGCCGGCGCTGACCGTGCTGTGCCTCTCCGGCGCGGGCATGATCGGCGCCACCGGCATCCTGCTGGGCGCCGTGTTCCTGCACGTGGCACCGTCCAACGCGGTCTCGCAGCGCTACCAGCAGCAGGTGGACGGCATCGTCTTCCCCGAGCTGGAGCAGAACTGGAAGCTCTTCGCCCCGAACCCGCTGCAGGAGAACGTCTCCGTCGACGTGCGGGTGCAGACCGTCGCCGACGACGGCGGGGTGCACACCCGTGACTGGGTCGGCCTGACCGCCCAGGACATCGCGGCGATCCGCCACAACCCGGCCCCCAGCCACGTCGACCAGAACATGCTGCGCCGGGCCTGGGACTTCTACGAGTCGTCCCACCCGGAGGGTGACGGGGCCGTCGCCGACGGCCGGCGCGGCAAGCTCGCCGAGGAGTACCTGAAGCGGATCGCCCTGCAGCGCCTCGGCCGGACACCCGGCGGCGAGCGCATCCTGCAGATCCAGTTCCGGTCCACGGCGACGGCCGTCGCCCCGCCCGCGTGGAGCACCGGGCGGCCCGCCGAGGACGCCGGGCACCGGGAGCTGCCCTGGTGGCCGGTCGACGCCCACGACTTCGAGGGGCTGCTGTGAGCCACGACGCCCCGCCGGCGGGGGCGGCCGCCCTGCCCGGGCAGACCGCCCGCGCGGCCGGCGACCCGGCCGGGGACGGGCCGGCGGCGGCGCTGCCGCCCACCCGGTTCGAGCGGCTCTTCGACGCCTTCACCACCGTCACGGCCGGCCGCCACCAGGCGGCGGTGGTGCGGATCGGCTTCGGCCTGGCCTGGCTGGGCTACCTGCTCCGCGAGTGGCCCGAACGGCGGGTGCTGTACGGCGACCGCTCGCCGTGGTCGCCGGAGCTCGCCGACACGCTGCTGTCGGCGACCCACGCCTTCACCGTGCTCACCTGGTCGGACGGCCGGCTGTGGTTCGAGACCGTCTACCACCTGGCGATCGCTGCCGCCGTGCTCATGGTGCTCGGCTGGCGGACGCGCGCGTCCGCGGTGCTGTTCGCGGTGACGGTGCTGTCGCTGCAGAACCGCAACGTGCTGGTCGGCGACGGCGGCGACAACGTCGTCCACCTGATGGCGCTGTACCTGCTGCTCGTCCGGTGCGGCCGGGTCTGGTCGCTGGACGCCCGGCGCCGGGCCCGCCGGCCGGCCGCGGGCCCGACCGGCGAGGTGCGGGCGGTCGCCGACGCCCTGGCCACGATGCTCCACAACTGCGGCATGCTGATCATCGCCGTGCAGGTGGTGCTGATCTACTCGACCGCCGGCTGGTACAAGGTGCAGGGCTCCCGCTGGCAGGACGGCACCGCCCTCCACTACCCGCTGCACCTCGACTACTTCACCCCCTGGCCGGGTCTCTCCGCCCTGCTCGGCTCCAGCCTCCTGCTCACCTTCGCGCTCAGCTACGGCACCGTGATCCTCCAGGTCGGCTTCCCCTTCACGCTGCTGAACCGCCGGCTGAAGAACGTGCTGCTCGCCCTGATGATCGCGGAGCACGCCGGCATCGCGGTCCTCCTCGGGCTGCCGTTCTTCTCGCTGGCGATGATCGCCGCCGACGCCGTCTTCCTGCCGACGGCGTTCCTGCTGCAGGTGGGGGCGCTGCGCCCGGACACCCTGCGGGGGATGCTCCCGCGCCGCCCGGCCGGGGAGCCCGGAAACACCTAGACTGCCCGACATGCCCTGGTCCGTTGCGCTTCGTGACACCGCGAAGGCGGGGCTCGTGCCGGACCGCGCCGTCAACGACCCGCGCCGGGCGGTGCGCGGCGCGCTCGCGGTGGCCCTCGTGGTGTTCCCGGTGCTCGCCCTCGCCGGGCCGGGCCCGGCCACGTCCGCGGCGATGGGTGCCTTCATCGCCGGCACCGCGACGTTCCAGCGGACCTTCCGCTCCCGGGCCTCGCTCGCCGCCGCGGCCGGCATCGCCCTCGGCGCCAGCACCTTCCTCGGCTACGCCGCGGTCGGCGTGCCGGGAGCTTTCCCGGTGCTCCTCGCCGTCTGGTCCTTCGGGGCGGGCATGGTGTGGGCGGTCGGCCCGACCGCCGGCACGGTCGCCTCGACCACCGTCTCGGTGATGCTGGTCGTCGTGCAGCTGCCCGTCAGCCTCGCCACCGCCCTCGGCCACGGACTGCTCTGCGCGCTCGGCGGCGGCGTGCAGGCCCTGCTCGTGGCCGTCTGGCCGGTCGACCGCTGGCGCGGCCACCGCGAGGCACTCGCCGACACCTACGCCGAACTCGCCGACCACGCCCGCCGGCTGCGTCAAGACCCGACCTCCCACCTCGACCCGGAGCCGTTCATCACCGCCCGGCGGGCCGCCGACCTGACCGTCCGGCAGGGGCGTCGGCGGCCGCGCGAGCTGAGCGGCCTGCGCGGCATCGCCGAGCACATCCGTCCCACGCTGGTGGCGCTCGCCGACCCGGGCGTCGGCGCCCCCGCGGAGGGCCCCGGCCGTGACCGGGCCCGCGAGATCCTGGCCGCCGCCGCGGAGTCGCTGGACGCCCTGGCCCGGGCGATCCGGACCGGCGAGCCCGTCCGGCCGCCGTCGAGCACGCCGGCCCTGACCCTGGCGACCGCGGCCGAGAGCGGCCGTCTCACCGGGGCGGCCCGGCGCTCGGCCCGGCGGCTGGCCTCGCAGCTCGGCCGGGCCGCGGACGCGCTCGACCAGCAGTCCCGGGAGGCCGTCGTCGAGCCGGACGACGGGCGCCCGCGCGGCGGACGGCCGTCGCTCCGCCCGCAGGTGGCCCAGGCCGTGCAGGCCGTCCGCCGCCAGCTGCAGCCGCGGTCGGCGGTGTTCCAGCACGCGGTGCGGCTCTCGGGGGTCGTGAGCGTCGCCTACCTCGCGTCCCGCCCGCTCGGGCTGCACCACGGCTACTGGGCGCCGCTGACGGCGGCCATGGTGATGCGCCCGGACTTCGCGCAGACCTTCAGCCGGGGGGTGGCCCGCCTCGCGGGCACGGTGGCCGGGGTGGCGTTCACCACCGCCGTCGTCCAGCTGCTGGACCCGAACGCCTGGGTCTCCGCGGCGCTCGCCGTGGTGTGCATCGCCGGCGCCTACCTGACGATCCGTACGGGCTACGCGGTGACGACGGCCTGCGTCTCCTCGTACGTGGTGTTCCTGCTCGGGCTGCAGGCGGGCGACCCGCTGCAGACGGCGGCGGAGCGGGTGCTGCTGACCCTGCTGGGCGGCGCGGTCGCGCTCGGCGCGTACGCGCTGTTCCCGACCTGGCAGACGGCCCGGCTGGCGGAGCGGCTCGCGGAGTGGCTGGCCTCGGCGGGCCGGTACGGCTCGGCGGTGATCGGCGCGTTCGGCGCCCCCGCGGGCCGCGGCGACCGGACGGTGCGCGACGCCCTGCTGGACGCCCGGGAGGCGGGCTCCGAGCTGCTGGAGGCCATGGCGCGGGCCGACGCCGAGCCCGTCCGGCACGCCGACCGGCTGCCCGACCTCTCCCGCAAGCAGCTCGACCGCGCCCGCACCGCGGTGGGCGTGCTGGAGCGCAGTGCGACGCTGCTGGAGGCCCACCTGCCGGACGCGGGCAGCCCGGCGGTGCCCGGCGCCGCGGAGTTCGCCGAGGAGCTGCGCGACGCCACCGCGATCGCCGCCGCGGCGGTGCTGATCGGCGAGCCGGTCGACTTCTCCGGACTCCGGGAGGCCTACGCCCGCTGGACCGACGGGGCGGGCGGGCGGTCCGACACCGGCCCGGCGGACGGCAGCGCGCTGGCCCACGCCGGGGCGCTGCTGATGCTGCAGGCCGCCGCGGACCTGGAGAAGGCCGTGCGGCGGCGCCGCGTACCCTCGGGGGCGTGAGCGAGACCGGAGTGCCCCACGAGGGCGAGCAGTACGACGACGCCTTCCAGCCGGGTGACCGGGAGGTCGGGGTCGGCCCGCACCCGGGGCCCTGGCCCGAGGGCGACCACTGGGACGGCGAGCTGCTCGCCGCAGGCGACCGGCGCAACGTGGTCGACCGCTACCGCTACTGGACCCGCGAGGCGATCGTCGCGGACCTCGACACCCGGCGGCACGGCTTCCACGTCGCGGTGGAGAACTGGCAGCACGACTTCAACATCGGCTCGGTGGTGCGCACGGCCAACGCGTTCCTGGCGGAGCAGGTGCACATCGTGGGCCGCCGCCGCTGGAACCGCCGCGGCGCCATGGTGACCGACCGGTACCAGCACGTGCGGCACCACGGGTCGGTGGCCTCGCTGGCGGCCTTCGCCGCGGCGGAGGGCCTGCCGCTGATCGGCATCGACAACCTGCCGGGCGCCGTCCCGCTGGAGACGTACGAGCTGCCCGCGCGGTGCGTGCTGCTGTTCGGGCAGGAGGGCCCGGGGCTGACCGAGGAGGCCTGGGAGCACGCGTCGGCGGTCTGCTCGATCGCGCAGTTCGGTTCGACCCGGTCGATCAATGCCGGGGCGGCCGCCGCCATCGCCATGCACGCCTGGGTGCGGGTGCACGGCGACGGCGTCGGCCGCCCGGTCGGCTGAGGCCGGTCGGCCGGTCGGCGGGGCGCGTCACCCGAGGAGCAGCCGCCAGGTGTGCGGTCCGGGGTAGCCGTCGGCCTCGGCGCCGGTCCACCCCTGGGCCCGCTGGAACGCCTCGACGTTCAGCCGGTCGCTCTCGCTCCAGTCGGGGCCGGGGCCGACGGCGTAGTACGCCCCGAAGCCCTTGCGGACGAGCTGCTCGCCCAGCAGCCGGACGGAGGCGTTGCTCCGGCCCGGGCCGAAGGCGTCCGCGCCGGGGTACGCGGTGACCGGCACCGGCGGCACGGTCGGCACCGTCGGTGCGGGCGGCGCCGGCGGCGGGGGGAGGGGCGCGGGCGGTGCCGGCGGCACGGGTGCCGGTGGCGGGGCGGCGGCCGGGATGTCCCGTCCCCCGCCCGCGACGAGCATCGCCCAGGTGTCCTTGCCGGGGTAGCCGTCGGCCTCGGCGCCGGTCCACCCCTGGGCCCGCTGGAACGCCTCGGTGGCCTGCCGGTCGGCGTCGCCCCAGGCCTGGCCCGGGCCGTCCGGGTAGAAGCGGCCGCCGCCGCGCTTGACCAGCATCTCGCCGAGCCGGGTCACGTACGTGTTCTTCTGGCCGGGGGCGAAGTAGCCGAGGCCGGGGAAGGCGGTCTGCGAGGTGCTGGTCGTCAGGCCGCGGTAGCGGTAGGGCACGTAGGAGCCGGCGTGGCTCCAGTACGCGTAGGGGGTGCTGCGCTTGATCGTGGTGGGGCTGGTCTGCTCGTACGCGGTGTAGCGGGTGTGCGCGGTGTCGACCCAGCCGCCGAAGAGGACGACGTGCGAGCCGCCCTGCGGGTTCGCCGAGTCGTTGTAGACGAGCGCGTCGCCGGGCTGCAGCTCGGCCTTGGTGATGCGGTCGGCGAAGTTGGGCAGGGTCCAGGTGGTCTGGCTGCTGCCCAGGCCCCAGGCCATCGAGACGAAGCCGGAGCAGTCCTGCCGGTAGCCGTCGCTCCAGTAGCGGCTCATCGAGTACGGCACCTTCTGGTTCACCCAGCTCTGGGCGCGGGCGACGATCTCGTCGCGGGTGGTGGCGGGCTGCAGCGCGCGGGACTGCAGGCTCTCGCCGCCGAAGGGTCCCGCGACCTCGCCCTGGGGGGTGCCGGGTGCGGGGGCGTCCGCGGTGACGGTCCGGGGGGCGGCGGCTATCGAGCCGGCGGTGCCGCCGAGCACGGTGCCGACGGCGGCGACCAGGACGGCGGCGCGGCGGGCGCCGCGGGCGGAGCGGTGGCCGCCGTCGGCGGGTCGGGCGGCGTGCAGCCGCGCGCGGCGGCGGGCGCCGCAGCCGGGGCAGGCGCAGGCGCCGTCCGGCTCGACCTCGGTGAACTCCATCAGCACGGTGGATCCCTTCTCGTGGTGCGGAGAGGGATGTGTTCCACCCGGAACCGGCTAAATATCACCTGATAAGTGTCAAAATATTATGAATATGCGTGAGCTTGCGGACCGTCAGCCGACATGCTGACGGGTGCCTTTCACCGGGCCGCCGGAGGTGCCGCGGTGGGTGTCCCGCGGCGGCCCGGCGCCGGGTTGGCCGGCGAGTACTCGGGATCGGTCCAGGTCAGCGCCGTGGCGTGGGCGAGCTCCACCACCCGCAGCACGGTGCACGTGACCGCCGGGGCGGCCGGGTCCGACCAGTCCACCGCGGCCCGCCCGCTGATCAGCAGGGCGCCCCCGGTCTCCCAGTCGGGGAGGAGCAGGCCGGCGGCCGGCGACAGCTCCAGGTTGCCCAGGGTCATGAACATGCTGTTGCCGGGGTACTCGGGCCACCGCAGTTGGTCCGGGGCCGTCGCCTCGACGAACCCGGGGAAGCCGCCGCGGTGCGAGGCGTCCACCCGGCCGTCCGGGCCCGCGGTGGCGATGAAGAAGGTGTCGGCGTTCGCCACCGCGAGCTGCTGGCGCAGCGTCAGCCGGTCGGCCGGGGCCGCCGACGGCACGGCCGGCCCGGCGGGCGCGGGCGCGTCCGCGGGAGTGCGCCGCTGGATGTACTTCGGGCAGTTGGCGTACACCTGGTCGGCGGTGATCCGCAGGCCGCCCGGCCCGTCCGGTGCGGACCGGCCGTTGAGCCGCATGCGGCGCCGGCCGGCCGCGTCCAGGGCGATGGTGCCGACCTCCGCCGGGCCGGCCAGCACCCCGGCGAGCGGGTCGCCCGGTACGGGCCGGGCGGCGACGGTCAGCGTGTGCGCGTCGGCGGCGCGGACGAAGCCGGCCGGGCCCGCGAGCTGGGTGGCCCAGAGCCGGCCCTCCGCGTCGGCCGCGCCGACCACCAGGGTGCGCCGGGCGGTCAGGAACTCCGCCGCGACCGGCGGGACGGTGCGGCCGATCGACCGTCCGGTGTGGTCGGCCCGCTCCTGCTGCCCGGTGCGTGCCTGGACGGCCCGCTCACCTGCGTGCCACATCGCCCCTCCTAGAAGAAGCCGCAGGTCGGGGCGGTGGGATCCGGGGCGGTCGCGCCGGTGGCCTCGACCCCGGCGAGGGTGAAGACCTCCAGCCGGATGCCGTCCGGGTCGGTGAAGAAGATCCCGCCCGAGGTGCCGCCCTCGCTGTGCGGCACCACGCCCTCGTACGCGAACTCCGCGCCCAGGCCGGTCAGGAGGGCCTCGGCGGCGCGGACCTCCTCGACGGTGGCGACCTGGAAGGAGAGGTGGTGCAGCCCGGGGGTGCCGGTGGCGAAGGTGCCGCTGCTCTGCTGCCAGAGCGTGAGCACCAGCGTGCCGTCGCGCCCGAGCAGGGCGAAGCGGCGGCCGGGATCGGTGCCCTCGGCCGTGACCTCCAGGCCGAGGAGGCGTTGGTAGAACGCGACGGAACGCGCCAGGTCGGTGACGTTGAGCCCGACGTGGCCGGTCTGCAGGGTGCTCGGGGCGCGGGTGGCGGTGGACACGGCGCATCACTCCCGGTAAGTGGGGACGACCCGGTTGCCTAACCGGTGAGATCGACACTACGGGTTAGGGAATCGGGGCGCAAACCGGTACGGCGCGGTGTAATGGTTAGATGATCGCCCTACTCCCACTGCCAGCGGATGCCGACCTGCCCGGGCGTCTGGTCCGGGGCGAGCACGTGGGCGCTCGCCGACGCCCCGATCCACAGCTGCTCCCGCTTGCGGTCCACCTCCGCGCCCGGATCCCGCTCGAAGCGCTCGCACTGTGCCGGCACGGCCGCCGGATCGAAGTGCACCTGCAGCACGTACTCGCGCACCGGCACCGCGAAGAACCGGCCGTAGTCGGTCGTCGGCCCGGTGTCGGGGATGCCCACCTCGTACTCGAAGACCGTGGAGTCGCCCAGCGCCAGCGGCCGGTCCAGCAGCAGCTCGGCGATCAGCAGGCCGCTCTCCGGCCGCCGCCGCACCCGGCCCAGCCGGGCGTGCCGCACCGAGGTGATCTCCGGACAGCCGACCGCCCCCTCGTCCGCCTTGTGCACCACCACGCACCGCGCCACCCCGCCGACGGTCGCCCGCACCACCTGACGCATCCGCAGCAGGTGGCCGCGGCGCTTCGCGTCCACGAAGTACGCGTCGTGGATGGACAGCCGCTCCAGATCGCCGGTCGGCGGCGCGTCCAGCTCCGCGAACACCTCCGCGATCTCCGCCTCGCCCGGCCAGACCTCCTCCACCCGCAGCGCGTCGTGCGTGGTCGGCGTGATCCACCGGCCGCGCGGGCGCGGCGGGCCGAGCAGCGAGGAGAGCGTGCCGCGGCGCAGCGCGAGCAGCTCCTCCAGCAGGTGGACGGCGCGCAGCGACGCGGCCCGCTCCGGCTGGCTCCGGCCGCGGCGCCAGTAACTGAGCGTCGTCACACTGATCCTGACGCCCTGGTGGGCGAGGGCCGACCTGATCCGGTCCAGGCTGAGGCCGCTCGCCTCGATCGCCGCGTTGAGGGCCTCCGCGAAGCCCAGGCCGTGCCCTCCGGCGCCGTGGTCGGCCGCGCCCCGGGCGCCGCCGTCGTCACCGCGCCCTCCCGCGCCCTCCGCGGGCGGCCGCGCGGCCGGGCCGGCAGGCGCCCGGGCGGGTGGCGGTGCGGCGGGCGGGCCGGCCGGAACGCGCTCTCCGGACGGCTGCGGCCTCCCCTGCGCAGGACCCTGGTCGTGCAGACCGACCAGTCTGAGCCGGCCGGCGTGCTGCGGTTGCTGTGACCCCATCCGGAAACCTCCCCCACCAGGCGAGTTCGGCGGCATCGGCCCAGCGTTCCACTCGTTCGGGGGTTGCCACACCGAGCTGTGGGGCACCCTACGCACCGTCGAGAGGCTACGTCATCAACTCGGACATATGACAGTGGTCACGACAAAGAAGTCCCAGTTCAGGGCAGATCGCAACACGTCCGAAACAGAGCCCCGGACGGCCCGCGGAGGCCCGGAACGAGCCCCCGCCGACGACCGGGACCACTCTCGGCGGACATGCGGCGAACTCACAGGAATCACCCAGGAACGGCCGCGGAGGAGCTGCGCGGCACGCGCCGGAAAAGCCTCCGGACAGGACCGCCGGATTCATCGACGGAATGAAGGCGAAATTCCTGCGGCGAACAGCGCGCGACCCGCCCGCACTACACTCGGCGGCATGGCCGACCCCCGCGACCCGCGCCCGCTGACCGGCGAGCCCCTCGCCCTCGACCTGCTCAACACCCGCTGGCGCGAAGCAGGCGAGCACGACCTCCTCGCCGACCTCGACGGCTACCGCCTCTGGCTCTCCTCCGCCGGCCTCGCCGACCGCTGCACCGCCGACGGTGCAGGTCTGGCCGCCACCCGGGACGCCCGCAGCGCCCTGCAGGCCCTGGTCGACACCCCCGGCTCCGCCACGGGCAGGGCCGCCCTGAACGCCGTCCTCGCGCACGGCGGCGTCTACCGCACCCTCACCGCCGACGGCCCCGCCGACACCGTGCGGACCGACGGCCCGCAGCAGCTCGCGGCCTGGCTCGCCGCCGACGACTACCTCGCCCTGCTCCGCCGGGACGCGCACCGCATCAAACGCTGCGCCCACCCGGCGTGCATTCTCCACTTCTTCGACACGTCCCAGAACGGCCGCCGCCGCTGGTGTTCCATGGCCGTCTGCGGAAACCGCTCGAAAGCGGCCCGCCATTACGAGCGGACCGCCCGGGCGGAATCCGCCGGCCGCTGATCCCGCCCGGCGGCCCCGCCCCGGCCCGTCAGCCCGACGGCCGTCCCAGCCACGCCGTCAGCGCGGCCCGCACCTCCGTGCCGCTCGGGTCGACGGCGGCCCAGGCCGCGTAGCCGTCCGGGCGGACGAGCAGCACGGTGTCGCGCAGCTTGCCGTGCGGGTTCGCCGGCGCCGCCGTGACCAGCCGGCCCGCCCACGGCTCGGCGACCGTCAGCTCGTCGTTGCTCACCAGCACCGACCGGCCCGCGCGCAGCGCCTCGTACAGCCGCGACGGCGCGCCCGGCTCGTCCACGGCCAGCCGCAGGTCCGGGATGCGCCGGCCGACCAGCGGATGCCCCGGGACGGCTGGCGGGTACGCCACGGAGACGCCCGACACCGTACGGGCGCCGAACCGCGTCACCGGGCCCAGCCGGTCGGCGGCCGCCGTCAGCACACCCCCCGCGAGCCGGGCCGGCAGCGACTGCGCCAGCGCCACCCGGATCAGCGCCCCCGAGCTGCGCAGCACCGCCCGGCCCACCGGGTGACGCTCCGTCTGGTAGGTGTCGAGCAGCGCGTCCGGCGCCCAGCCCTGCACCGCGCCGACCAGCTTCCAGCCGAGGTTCGCGGCGTCCTGCAGGCCGGTGTTCATGCCCTGGCCGCCCGCCGGCGAGTGGCAGTGCGCCGCGTCGCCCGCGAGGAACACCCGCCCCGAGCGGTACGTGGGCACCTGCCGTTCGTCACTGTGGAAGCGCGAGGTCCAGCGCGCGTCGTGCGGGCCGTGGTCGGTGCCCAGCACGGACGTCATCAGGGCGGCCAGCGCATCGGTGTCCACCGGGGCGCCGTCGGGCGCCGGGTGGTTGCGGTCCCACGCCACGACCCGGTACCAGCCGTCGCCGAACGGGGCGACGAGCGCGAAGCCGTCCTCGCCGGCGCCGACCGTCAGCGCGTCCTCCGGCTCCCGCTCCAGCCGCACGTCGGCGAGCATCACCGACTCGACCACCGACTCCCCGGGGAACGGGATGCCCAGCAGGTCACGGACGGTGCTGTGCACCCCGTCCGTGCCGACCGCGTACACCGCACGGACGGAGGAGTCCTCGCCGCCCTCGCGGACGTCCAGCCGCACCCCCGCCGCGTCCTGCCGGAGGCCCACGACCTCGGCGCCCCGCCGGATCACCGCCCCCGCCTTCGTCGCCCGCTCCTGGAGCAGCCGCTCGGTGTGCGACTGCGGCGTGACCAGCACGAACGGGAAGCGCGACGGCAGCGAGCCCAGGTCCACCGCCAGCCGGCCGAACAGCCGCAGCGAGGAGACCGGCCGCCCGGTGGCGACGAGGTCGTCCGCCAGGCCGCGGGCGTCCAGCTGCTCCAGGGTGCGGGCGTGCACGGCGAACGCCCGGGTCAGGTTCGACTCCGTGCCCCGCTTCTCCAGCACCGTCACCCGCAGCCCCGCCGCCGCCAGGTCGCCGGCGAGCAGCAGGCCGGTGGGCCCCGCACCGACCACCACCACATCCGCGTCGAACTGCCTGTCAGCCATGCGTCATCTCCCGTTGGTCGTGCCGACGAGCGGGCCGAACGGTTCTCAGTCCGCTCTCAGACTGCCATCATCCCGGCCCCATCAGCCGCTGTGAGCCTCTTTGCCATGACAGAGCCCGCAACGATCCTGGCCGGCACCCTTCCAGCCGCGGACAAGGTACGGACGAGCCTGGTCGAGGTGGTCGTCCCCGTCTACAACGAGGAGCACACGGTCGAGCGGTGCGTCCGCCGGCTGCACGCCTACCTCGACGAGACCTTCCCCTACCCCTACCGGATCACCATCGCCGACAACGCCTCCACCGACGCCACCTGGCAGGTCGCGACGGCACTGGCGACGGAGATCCCGCAGGTCACCGCCGTCCACCTCGACCTCAAGGGCCGCGGCCGGGCGCTGCGCCAGGTCTGGGGCGACAGCGACGCCGACGTCGTCGCCTACATGGACGTCGACCTCTCCACCGGCCTGGAGGCCTTCCTCCCCCTGGTCGCGCCGCTGCTCTCCGGCCACAGCGACCTCGCCATCGGCAGCCGCCTGCACCGCGGCTCGGCCGTCGTCCGCGGGCCCAAGCGGGAGTTCATCTCCCGCACCTACAACATGCTGCTGCGCGCCACCATGGCCGCGAAGTTCTCCGACGCCCAGTGCGGCTTCAAGGCCGGCCGCACCTCCGTCGTGAAGCAGCTCCTCGGCGAGGTCGAGGACAACGCGTGGTTCTTCGACACCGAGCTGCTGCTGCTCGCCGAACGCTCCGGCATGCGCATCCACGAGGTGCCCGTCGACTGGGTCGACGACCCGGACAGCCGGGTCGACATCGTCCGCACCGCCGTCGACGACCTCAGGGGCATGGCCCGGGTCGCCCGCCGCTCGCTCGCCGGCGCCGCCGACATCGAGGTGCCCGAGCGGGTCAGGCAGGCCCAGATGCCGCCCGGCCTCGGCTGGCAGCTCGCCAGCTTCGCGATCGTCGGCACCCTCTCCACCCTCGCCTACGTGCTCCTGTACCTGGGCATGCGCCAGCTCGTCCCGGCGCTGCTCGCCAACTTCCTCGCGCTCGGCGTCACCGCCGTCCTCAACACCGCCGCCAACCGGCGCTTCACCTTCGGCGTGACCGGCCGCCGGGACGCCCTCAAGCACCAGATCGAGGGCGGCATCGCCTTCGTCGTCGGGCTCCTGCTCTCCAGCGGCGCGATCGCGCTGCTCGGCGCCGCCAGTCCGTCCGCCGGGCACTCCGCCGAACTCGCCACCCTGGTGGCCGCCAACGCGCTCGCCACCCTGATCCGCTTCCTGCTGCTGCGGGTCTGGGTCTTCAACCCGAAGCGGGCGGGCGGCCGGTGACCCTCGCGACATCGACGGGGGAGCGGGCGCTGCGCGCCCTCCGCGGCGGACCGCACGACCCCCGGTGGGCCCGTCCCGCGCTCTGGGCCGTGCTGGCGCTGGCCGCCGTGCTCTACTGCTGGAACCTGAGCGGCTCCGGCAACGCCAACGAGTACTACGCCGCCGCCGTGCTCAGCGGCAGCCGGAGCTGGTCGGCGATGTTCTTCGGCTCGCTCGACGCGGGCAACTTCATCACCGTCGACAAGCCGCCGGTCGCGCTCTGGCTGATGAGCGCCTCCTGCCGGATCTTCGGCTTCGGCACCCTGCCGATGCTGCTGCCCGTCGCCCTGTGCGGCGTCGCCACCGTCGGCGTCGTCCACAGCGCGGTGCGCCGCAGCTTCGGCCACCGGGCGGCCACCGCGGCCGCCCTGGTCGCCGCGCTCACCCCGATCAGTGCGGCGATCAACCGGGACAACAACCCCGACCCGGTGCTGGTGCTGCTCATGGCCCTCGGCGCGTGGTTCTGCCTGGAGGCGATCCGCACCGGCCGGCTGCTGCCGCTGGTCTGGTCGGCGACCGCGACCGGCCTCGCCTTCAACACCAAGATGCTGCAGGGCTACGTGGCGCTCCCCGCGCTCGTCCTCGCCTACGCGTACGCCGCCCGGGTGCCGCTCGGACGCCGGCTGCGCAACCTCGCCCTGGCCGGTGCGGCCCTCGTCGTGGCGAGCGGCTGGTGGATGGCGATCGTCGCGCTGGTGCCGGCCGGCTCCCGGCCGTTCATCGGCAGCAGCTCCGACAACACCGTGTGGGACCTCGTCATCGGCTACAACGGCCTCGGCCGGGTGCTCGGCTCGGACTCCCCCACCGGCATGGGCGGCGCCAACTTCGGCGGCGACCCGGGCCTGCTGCGGATGGGCAACGACATCCTCGGCACCCAGATCTCCTGGCTGATCCCGTTCGCCCTGATCGCCCTGGTGGCCGGGCTCGTGCTGCGCGGCCGGCTGCCGCGCACCGACGGGCCGCGGGCCGGGCTGCTCGTCTGGGGCGGCTGGACGGTCGTCCACCTCGTGGTCTTCAGCTTCGGCAGCGGCGGGTTCCACCCGTACTACACGACGGCGCTCGCGCCCGGCATCGCCGGCACGGTCGGCGGCGGCGGGGTGCTGCTGCTCCAGGCCTTCCGCACCGGGCAGCCGCGCTGGTCGCTCGCGGTGCTGCCGCTCGCGGTCGGGGTCAGCGCGCTGTGGGCGGTCGTGCTGCTGCGCCGCAACGACTCCTTCCGGGCCGGCCTGTGGGTGCTGGTCGCGGTGCTCGCGGCCGGTGCGGTGGCGGCGCTGCTGGTCTCCCGGACGGGAGGTGCGGCACTGCACCGGCGGCTGTACGGCGTGGGTGCCGGGGCGGCGCTCGTCGCCCTGCTGGCCGGGCCGGCGGCGTACGCGGCGGCGCCGATGGCCGCCGGGCGGACGGAAGGCGGCAACCCGACCGCGGGGCCGTCCACCGGCGGCATGGGCGGCATGGGCGGCGGCGCGGGCGGCCGGGGCGGCGCGTTCGGCGGCATGCGGGACGGCGAACGCACCGGTGCGGGCTTCCCGGGCGGTGGCGAGGCCCCGGCCGGCGGCGGGCAGGGCATGCCGGCGGGCGAGGGCTTCCCGGACGGCGGCGAGACCCCGTCGGGGGCCGGCGACGGTGCCGCCGGCCGACCGGGCGGCGGCGCGGGCGGCGGGACGGGCGGGGGAATGGGCGGGGGAGTCGACAGCGCCATGCTCGCCTACCTGCAGCAGCACCAGGACGGCGCGACCTGGCTGGTGGCGACCTCGCGGGCGAGCACCGCGGCCTCGGTCATCCTGCAGACCGGCAAGCCCGCCATCGCGACCGGCGGCTTCTCCGGCTCCGACCCGGCGATGACCGTCGACTCCTTCACCGCCCTGGTGAAGGCGGGCAAGCTGCACTACATCCTGCTCGGTGGCGGTATGGGCGGAGGCGGCGGCATGGGCGGCGGCTCGGCCGGCGGCGACGGTGCCTCGCTGCAGTCGTACGTGACGGCCGGCTGCACGGCGGTACCGGCGTCGGAGTACGGCAGCGGCACGGCCGCGGCCTCCGGCACCGCGACGACCGGCAGCACGGCCTCCGGCAGCACGGCCGCGGCCGGTTCGGCCGAGCAGCTGTACCGCTGCGGCTGAGCGCCCGACCGCACGACGCGGCGGCGGCCCGCTCCCTGCACGGGAGCGGGCCGCCGTCGTCGTGGGTGTCGGGCCGGCTCAGCGGTGCCGGCGCACCTCGACCGTGCGGAACCGGCCGGCGACGAACGCGCCGTCGCAGTAGGCGGAGTTGGCGGCCGGGTTGGCCCCGGTGCCGTGCAGGTCGGAGAAGGCGGCGGTCTGGTTCACGAAGACGCCGCCGGTGAGGTTGAGCGAGAGCGAGACGCCGGCGTCCAGGCAGGCCTCGACGAGGGCCTGCTCGACCTCGGCGGAGGAGGTGTAGCCGCCGACCGTCATGGCGCCCTGCTCGCGGACGCTGCGCCGCAGCAGCTCGATGCCGGCGGCGGTGGACTCGACCGCGACGGCGAAGGCGATCGGGCCGAACTGCTCGCCGAGGAACGCCGCCCGGTCGTCCGGCTTGTCGGCGTCGGCCTTGATCAGCGCGGGCGTGCGGATCACCGCCCCGGGGAACTCTGCCGACTCCACCGGGCGCGGTGCGAGGGCGAGTTCGCCGTACTCGCCGCCGGCGGCCTGCGCGGTGCGCTGCAGCACGCCGGGGTTGACCACGGCGCCGAGGATGGCGGCGGCCCGGGCGTCGTCCGCGAGCAGGCCGCTGATGGCGGCCGACAGGTCGGCGACGACCTCGTCGTACGTCTTCTCGCCCTGGTCGGTGGTGATGCCGGTGCGCGGCACGAGGAGGTTCTGCGGAGTGGTGCACATCTGGCCGCTGTAGAGCGAGAGCGAGAAGGCCAGGTTGCCGAGCATGCCGCGGTAGTCGTCGGTGGAGTCGATCAGGACGGTGTTGACGCCGGCCTTCTCCGTGTAGACGAGCGCCTGGCGGGCGTTGTCCTCCAGCCAGTCGCCGAACGCCGTGGAGCCCGTGTAGTCGATGACCTTGACCTCGGGCCGGACGGCGAGGGCCTGTGCGGCGGTGCCGCCCTCGTGCTCGGCGGCGAGGCAGACGAGGTTCGGGTCGAAGCCCGCCCCGGCGAGCACCTCGCGTGCGACCCGGACGGTCATCGCGAGGGGCAGCACGGCCCGCGGGTGCGGCTTCACCAGGACGGCGTTGCCGGTGGCCAGCGAGGCGAACAGGCCCGGGTAGCCGTTCCACGTCGGGAAGGTGTTGCAGCCGATCAGCAGCGCGGTGCCGCGCGGCACCACGGTGAACTCCTTCACCATCTCCAGGGGTTCGCGCTTGCCCTGCGGCTTCGTCCAGCCCGCGCTCTGCGGCAGGCGGGTCTGCTCGGCGTAGGCGTACGCGACGGCCTCCAGGCCGCGGTCCTGGGCGTGCGGGCCGCCCGCCTGGAAGGCCATGCCGAAGGCCTGGCCGGTGGTGTGCATGACGGCGTGCGCGAACTCGTGCGAGCGGGCGTTGATCCGGGCGAGGATCTCCAGGCAGACCGCCGCACGCGCCGCCGGGCCGGCCGCCGCCCACGCCGGCCGGGCCGCCTCCAGCGCGCCGATCAGCGCGTCGGGCTCGGTGTGGGGGTAGCTGACGCCCAGCTCGATGCCGTAGGGCGAGGCCTCGCCGCTCACCAGGTCGCCGTCGGTGGGCTGGCCGTCGACCGTGAAGACCGTGCCGAGCAGCGCGTCGAACGCGGCCTTGCCGTCCTCGGCGCCGGTCTCGCCGTACGCCTTGGGGAACTCGGGGTACGGCGACCAGTAGTCGCGGTCGGCGAGCGCGGTGAGCGCCCGGTCGAGGGTGTCCTGGTGCCGTCCGATCAGGTCGGTGATCGGCTGGGCGGGGGTCGCAGCGGCCATGGTGCGCTCCTCGGGAGGGCGGGCGGGACACCCCACAGAGTAACCGAACGATCGGTCGGGGCAAGCCCCCGCGGCTCCCCGCGCGAAGGCGTCGGGGAGCGGTGCCGGGCGTGGTGCCGGGAGCGGCCGCCGGTCTACGGGATGCCGAGCTCGAAGATCACGAAGCCCGCGTACCAGCCCGAGGCGACCGCGGCGGTGCCGAGCACGGCCGCCAGCACCGGCCGCGACAGCCGGTTCAGGCCGAGGGCGATCGGCAGGGTGAGCGGGAAGACCGGCAGCACGAAGCGGGAGAGCGTGCCGAACATCTGCTGGCTGCCCAGCGTCACGATCAGCGAGCCCACCGTGTAGACGACCAGCACCAGCGGCGGCCGCCGGGCGAGGAACGGCACCAGCAGCACCGGCAGCGCGAACAGCACGACGACCGCGATGAGGTCCTCGGTCGGGTACGGGTAGAGGTAGTTCGTCTCGCCGACCAGGATGTTCGACACCGCGGTCGAGGTGTAGCTGCCCCAGTCGAAGAAGTGCAGCCAGCCGCCGCGCTGCAGGGTCAGGTAGCCGTCCCAGTGGCCCATCCGCCAGCCGACCCAGCCGGTGTAGCCGAAGAAGGCGAGCGGAGGCAGCAGGATCGCCGCGAGCGGGCCGGCCACGCCGTCCCGCCGTCTGTACAGGGCCCCCGCCGCGGCCAGCGCCACCCCCGCGATCAGCGTCATCGAGGCGGGACGGCTCAGACCGGCGGTGAACGCCACCAGGGCGGCGTTCGGCCACTGCCGGGTCATCGTGAAGTAGCAGGCCCAGGCGGCCAGCGCCACGAACAGCGACTCCGTGTAGACCGCCCACGCGACGGCCGCACCCGGGAACGCGCCCCACACCGCCGCGGCGATCACACCGGCCCGGTGCCCGCCCAGGTGGGAGACCACCGCGTAGATGCCCGCCGCGGCCGCGAACGACGACACGACCGACACCAGCATGCCCGCGCCGTACAGGCCCAGACCGGTGCCGTCGGAGACCAGCCGCACGAGGCCCGGGTAGAGCGGGAAGAACGCCGAGGAGTTCTGCTGGATGGTGAAGAAGCCGCCGGTGTCGGGCAGCAGCTTCGGGTCGTAGCCGACCTGGGCGACGTTCTGGTACCACCAGCCGTCCCAGCTGCCGAGCACGTCCCACGGATGGGCGCCGCCGCCGTACCGCGGGTTGTTCGTGCGGAACTTGCCCGACGACTCCAGCAGCATCATGAAGACGCTGAAGCCGATCAGCTTGACCGCGCCGAAGAGGCCGAGCGCAGGCCCGAACCGCCGGGCGGCCGCTTCGGCCGCCCCGCGGAAACTCCCCGGCTCCGGCGGCGGCAGCTGCGCCTCGTCGCCGGCCGGGTCGCCGGCCGGCCGCGGCCGGGGCACCACCGTGTCAGGTATCGCGCTCATGAACGTCGGGCCCCTCGGTCGCCGGTCACCCCGCCGCATGCGGGTGGCGCGCGGATTCTACCGTCCGCGTCCGCACCGCCCGGCAGGCCCTGCCCGCCCCCCGGCCGGATGCGGCCACGGACGGCCGGGGATACTCGTGCCCATGGCCGACAACACCGCCCGTACCGCCTACACCGTCGACTCGCTGCTCGCCGTCACGGTGCAGGTGTTCAACGAGCGCGGGTACGACGGCACCTCGATGGAGGACCTCTCCCGCGCCGCCGGGATCTCGAAGTCCTCGATCTACCACCACGTCCGCGGCAAGGAGGAGCTGCTGCGGCTCGCCGTGGGCCGGGCGCTGGACGCGCTGTTCGCCATCCTCGACGAGCCTGCCGCCGTCACCGGCCGCCCGGTCGACCGCCTGGAGCACGTGGTGCGCCGCACCGCCGCCACCCTGCTGGGCGAGCTCCCGTACGTGACGCTGCTGCTGCGGGTGCGCGGCAACACGGCCACCGAGCTGTGGGCGCTGGAGCGCCGCCGGGAGTTCGACCACCGGGTCGCCGAGCTGCTGCGGGCCGCCGTCGCCGCCGGCGAACTGCGCGCGGACGTCGACCCGCGGCTCGCCACCCGGCTGCTCTTCGGCATGATCAACTCGATCGTGGAGTGGTACCGGCCCGACTCCCGCGGCGCGGACGCCGTCGCCGAGGCGATCGCGCACATCGCCTTCGACGGGCTGCGCGCCGGCTGACCCGCCGGGCCGCCGCGCCGTGCCGCGCGGGCGCCCGTTCACGCGTCCGGCGGCACCTGGTCGGTCTCCTCGAAGACCAGCAGCGTCTGGGTGCCGAGCACGTCCGGGATCGACTGGATGCGCCCCAGGACGAGCTCGCGCAGCGCCCGGTTGTCGGCCGTGTGCACCAGCAGCAGCACGTCGAACTCGCCGCCCACCAGGGCGATGTGCGCGACCCCCGGCAGCTCCAGCAGCTGCTCGCGGACGGCCCGCCAGGAGTTCTGCACGATCCTCAGCGTGATGTACGCCGACGCCCCCTGGCCCGCCTTCTCGTGGTCGACGCGGGCGGTGAATCCGCGGATCACGCCGTCCTCGACCATCCTGGAGATCCGGGCGTACGCGTTGGCCCGGGAGACGTGCACCCGCTCGGCCACCGAGCGGATCGAGGCGCGGCCGTCCTGCCGCAGCAGCCGGAGGATCGCGCGGTCGACCCGGTCGAGCCTGGACGTCTGTTCAGCCGACATGGCCCCCTGCCCTCCCTGTTTGGACGCACTGCTTCCAGTCGACCGCCGTTCGGGCCGATTGTCCACCACCCTGTCGCAGATCTGGTCAAGATGAACAGACAACCGAACAATCGGTAGGGAGCCCCCATCACCCCGGAGGTGCCCGAGATGACCGTTCTCGACCACCGACACCAGACCGCCGCCGTACCCGGCTGGCTGCCCGGTGCCACCCGCCCGCGGACCGACCCCGGACCGCTCCTGCCGGACGCCGCGCCCGTCCGCGTCCTCGGCACCCCCGCCCTGGAGAAGACCGACCCGGCGCTGCTGCGCGAGCTGTACCGCCGCCTGGTCGTCGGCCGCCGCTACAACCAGCAGGCGACCACCCTCACCAAGCAGGGACGCCTCGCCGTCTACCCGGCCTCCACCGGCCAGGAGGCCTGCCAGGTCGCCGCGGCCATGGCCCTGCAGGACCGCGACTGGCTGTTCCCCAGCTACCGCGACACCCTCGCCGTCGTCGCCCGCGGCGTCGACCCGCTGGAGGCCCTCACCCTGCTCCGCGGCAACGCCCACACCGGCTACGACCCGCGCGCCACCCGGACGGCCCCGCTCTCCACCCCGCTCGCCACCCAGGCCCCGCACGCCGTCGGCCTCGCCCACGCCGCCCGGCTGGCCGGCGAACCGCTCGTCGCGCTCGCCCTGCTCGGCGACGGCGGCACCAGCGAGGGCGACTTCCACGAGGCGCTGAACTTCGCCGCCGTGCTGCACGCCCCCGTCGTCTTCCTGGTGCAGAACAACGGGTACGCCATCTCCGTCCCCCTCACCCGGCAGTCCGCCGCGCCGACGCTCGCGCACAAGGCCGTCGGCTACGGCATCCCCGGCCGGCTGGTCGACGGCAACGACGCCCCCGCCGTGCACGCCGTGCTCACCGAGGCCTTCGACCGCGCCCGCAGCGGCGGCGGCCCCACCCTCGTCGAGGCCCTCACCTACCGCGTCGAGGCCCACACCAACGCCGACGACGCCACCCGCTACCGGCAGGACGACGAGGTCGCCGCCTGGCGCGAGCACGACCCGATCCTCCTCATGGAGCGCCACCTGCGCCCGCTCGGCCTGCTCGACGACACCCTCGTCCAGGAGGCCGCCGACGAGGCCGAGGCGCTCGCCGCCCGGATGCGCGCCGAGTTCCACACCGACCCGGTGCTCGACCCCATGGCGCTCTTCGCCCACGTCTACGCCGAGCCCACGCCGCAGCTGCGCGAGCAGGCCGCGCAGCTCGCCGCCGAACTGGCCGCCGAGGCCGAGGTGCACCACCCATGACGACGGCCGCACCGACCCGCACCTCCACCATGGCGCAGGCGCTCAACACCGCCCTCCGCGACGCCATGGACGCCGACCCGACCGTGCACGTCCTGGGCGAGGACGTCGGCCGGCTCGGCGGCGTCTTCCGCATCACCGACGGCCTGACCGCGGAGTTCGGCCCCGACCGCTGCCTCGACACGCCGCTCGCCGAGGCCGGCATCCTCGGCACCGCCGTCGGCATGGCCATGTACGGCCTGCGCCCGGTCGTCGAGATGCAGTTCGACGCCTTCGCCTACCCGGCGCTGGAACAGCTCTTCTCGCACGTCGCCAAGATGCGCAACCGCACCGGCGGCAGACTGCCGCTGCCCATCACCGTGCGCGTCCCGTACGGCGGCGGCATCGGCGGCGTCGAGCACCACAGCGACTCCTCCGAGGCGTACTACGCCCAGACGCCCGGCCTGCACGTGGTCACCCCGGCCACCGTCGCCGACGCGTACGGCCTGCTGCGCGCGTCGATCGCCTCCGACGACCCGGTGGTGTTCCTGGAGCCCAAGCGGCTCTACTGGGGCAAGTCCGCGTGGGATCCGGCCGAGCCGGTCGAGCCCATCGGCAAGGCCGTGCTCCGGCGCCCCGGCCGCTCCGCCGTGCTCGTCACCTACGGCCCGTCGCTGCCCGTCTGCCTGGAGGCCGCCGAGGCGGCGAAGGCCGAGGGCCGGGACCTCGCCGTGCTCGACCTGCGCTCCCTGGTGCCGTTCGACGAGGAGACGGCCTGCGAGGTCGTCCGCTCGGTCGGCCGGGCCGTCGTCGTCCACGAGGCGACCGGCTTCGCCGGACCCGGCGCGGAGATCGCCGCCCGGCTCACCGAGAAGTGCTTCCACCACCTGGCCGCCCCCGTGCTGCGGGTCACCGGCTTCGACATCCCGTACCCGGCACCCATGCTGGAGCACCACCACCTGCCCGGCGTGGACCGCATCCTCGACGCGGTCGCCCGGCTGCAGTGGGAGGAGTGAAGATGCCCGTCGTCCGCGAGTTCACCCTGCCCGACCTCGGTGAGGGACTCACCGGGGCCGAGGTGGTGCGGTGGATGGTCGAGGTCGGCGAGGTCATCGCCGTCGACCAGCCGGTGGTCGAGGTCGAGACCGCCAAGGCCGTGGTGGAGGTGCCCTGCCCGTACGGCGGGGTCGTCACCGCGCTCTTCGGCGCCGTCGGCGAGGAGGTGCCGGTCGGCGCCCCGCTGGTGACCGTGGCCGTCTCCGCGCCGGACGGCCCCGCCCCGGCCTCCGGCGGCACCGGCGGCCCGGCCGAACCGGTCGAGCGGCCGCTGGTCGGCTACGGCGTGGCGGACACCCCGCGCGGCGCCCGGCGCGGCCGGGTCCGGGTCGGCGCCACGGCGGCACCCGCGCCGGCCGCCGCACCTGCACCTGCCGTGCCCGTACCCGTGCCCGTGCCAGCGCCCGTACCTGTGCCCGCCGCAGGGCCCGCCGTGGTGCCGGTCATCTCGCCGCTGGTGCGGCGGATGGCCCGGGAGCACGGCATCGACCTGGCCGGACTCACCGGCAGCGGCCCGGACGGGCTCATCCTGCGGGCCGACGTGCAGCGCGCCGTCGGGGCCGCCGCAGCCCCGGCGCCCGCCGTGCCCGCCGCCCCGGTGGCCCTGGCCGACGCCGAGGTGATCCCGCTGCGCGGGCTGCGCCGGACGATCGCGGAGAAGCTCGGCCGGAGCCACCGGGAGATCCCGGCGGCCACCTGCTGGGTCGATGCCGACGCCACCGGACTCATGGAGCTGCGTGCGCAGTTGAACCGTGCGGCCGGGCCCAAGGTGAGCGTGCTCGCCCTGCTGGCCCGGATCTGCACGGCCGCCCTCGACCGCTACCCCGAGCTCAACTCCAGCGTCTCCGAGGACGGTTCGGAGATCATCCGGCACCGCGCCGTGCACCTCGGCTTCGCCGCGCAGAGCGACCGCGGCCTGGTCGTGCCGGTCGTGCGCGACGCCCAGCTGCTCGGCACGGAGCAACTCGCCGGCGAGCTCGCCCGGCTGACGGATTCGGCGCGATCCGGTTCGCTCACCCCGGCGGAGCTCACCGGCGGCACCTTCACGCTCAACAACTACGGGGTCTTCGGCGTGGACGGGTCCACCCCGATCCTCAACCACCCCGAGGCGGCGATGCTGGGGGTCGGCCGGATCACCCCCAAGCCGTGGGTGCACGAGGGCGGACTCGCCGTCCGACAGGTCACCCAGCTGTCGTTCACCTTCGACCACCGGGTGTGCGACGGCGGCGCCGCCGGAGGTTTCCTGCGGTTCGTCGCCGACTGCGTCGAGCAGCCGGGGATGCTGCTGCGCAGGCTCTGACCACGGCTCCTGCGGGCCGCCCCGGCGGCCCGCAGGACGGCCGGGAGGGCGTGCGCCCCGGGGCAGGGGCGCGAGTTGCGTGAGACTAGCGCGTACGCCGGGCATGTGTCCGGGGTTCCGATGATTCGTGGGATGAGTACTCCAGCGGGTGCCAGTCTGCTGAGGGCGTCAGCAGAGACGAGCCAGCCGGGTGCGGCTGGCCGGGCGACCGGAAGCGAAACGATTCTCTTGGGTACTCGTCATGTCGCGTTGAAGACACGTCCACTGAGGGTCAGGGCCGGAGCGGGCTCCACCGGACCGGCCGCCGTGCCGGGACTCCCCCCGGTGGAGCCGACCGCCCCCGACGGCCCGGCCGGTGCCGTGGCCGCCGTACCGGCCCCCGCGGCCGCCGCTCCCGAGGTGGCCGGGGCAGCCGGGGCAGCCGTTCCCGCGGCCTTCGCCCCGGCCTTCGCCGCTCCGGAGGTTGCCGCCCCGGAGGTCGCCGCAGCCTCCACGGCCGTTGCGGCCGCCCCCGCCCCCGTGGCAGTGGCCGCGGAGCCGGGCCCGCACACGCCCGTCCCGGTGCCCGCCGCCGTGCCGCCCCCGGTCGTCCCCGCGCCGCCGACCGTGCCGCCGCGGATCCCCGCGCCGAGCCGCCCGGCCGACGCCCTGCCCGGCCGTGCCGCCGTGCCGCCCGTGCCGTCGCACCTCCCGCTCCACGCCGACGCCCCCGGCCTCAACTGGGCGGGCCCCGGCGACCGCTGGAGCCGCGCCTGGTCGGACGAAGTGCCCGCCCTCCCGCCGCCGGCACCCCTGCCGCAGGCCGCGCCCTCCGAGTCGGCCGGGCCGCCCACCCCGCGCGACCTCGCGCTGATCCGCGACACCCTCGCCGTCGTCGAGCCCGTCGCCGACCGGGCCACCGCGCACTTCTACGCGCTGCTCTTCGTGCACCACCCCGAGGTGCGGGCGCTGTTCCCCGCGGCGATGGACGTCCAGCGTGACCGGCTGTTCCGCGCGCTGCTGATGGCCGCCCGCAGCGCCCACGACCCCGCCGGGCTCACCGAGTACCTCTCCGCCCTCGGCCGGGGCCACCGCAAGTACGGCACGCTGGAGGGCCACTACGGCCCGGTGGGCGAGTGCCTGATCGCCGCCGTCGCCAAGTACTGCGGCGGCCACTGGGACGCCGGGGCCGAGCTCGCCTGGCGCCGGGTCTACGGCCTGGTCTCCCGGATCATGATCGACGCGGCCGCCCGGGCCGCCCGCACCTCGCCCGCCTGGTGGCAGGGCGAGGTCGTGGCGCACGAGCGGCGCTCCCGCGACGTCGCCGTGCTGACGCTCCGCCCCGACCAGGCCTACCCCTACCGCGCCGGACAGTACGCGGCCGTCGAGACGCCCTGGTGGCCGCGGGTCTGGCGGTCCTTCTCCTTCGCCACCGCACCCCGGCCGGACGGTCTGCTGACCCTGCACGTCAAGGCGGTGCAGGCCGGCTGGGTGAGCACCGCGCTCGTCCGCCGGGCCTCGCCCGGCGACGTGCTGCGCCTCGGTCCGGCCGCCGGCGGCATGGTGATCGACCACGCCCGCGGGGCCGACCTGCTCTGCCTCGGCGGCGGCACGGGCATCGCCCCGGTCACGGCCATGGTGGAGGAGGTCGCCGAGCACGGCGCGGGCAGCCGGTCGGTCGACGTCTTCTACGGGGCCCGGTGCCCGGCCGAGCTCTACGCGCTGGAGACGCTGCAGGACCTCGCCCGCCGGCACCCGTGGCTGGCGGTGCACCCGGTGGTGTCGGAGCAGGGGGTGCCGCCGGGCGGCGCGGCCACCGGCGAGCTGCCGGAGGTCGTCTCCCGGTACGCGCCCTGGCACGGTCACGACGCGTACGTGAGCGGGCCCGTGGCGATGGTGCGCCGGGCCGTGGGCGTGCTGCAGCGGTCGGGGGTGGAGGCGGGCCGGATCCATCACGACCCGGTCGGCGATGCCGCGGGCTGACCGGTCCGGTCGGGGGCGGCACCGGCGGGCGGGCTCAGGCCAGGTCGTGGGCGAGGAGCGCGCGGACTCCCTCGATGTTCGCGGCGAGGTAGGCGCGCAGGCTCGGCGGCACGACGTTGACCGAGGTGACGCCCTCGCGGGTGAAGGGCAGCCGGACGATCTCGTACTCGCCGTTGGGCTCGTCGATCTCCGGGCCGTGCCGGCGGTCCGGGTCCATGGAGGCGAGCCGGCAGACGAAGAAGTGCTGCACCTTGACCCCGTGCGGGTGGGCCGGGGTGCCGTCGTCGTGGTGCGCGTGGGCGACGGTGTCGACGAACGCGTGGACGACGTCCGTGACCTTGCCGCCGAGCTCCTCGTCGATCTCGCGGTGGAGCGCGTCCAGCACGGTGCGGTCACCGGGCTCGACCCCGCCGCCGGGCGTGATCCAGTACGGGTGCGCGGCACCCGGCCGGACACGCCTGATCAGCACGATGGTGGCCGGGCCGTACGGGTCGTCCGGGTCGGCCTCCAGCAGGATCGCCCGCGCGGTGCGCTTGACGACGGGACGGACGGGGACGGCCATGGCCACCTCCGGGGCGCGGGAGTTGTGCGGGATTCTCCCGCACGCGGGCCGGAACGAAACTCGCACAGATGGGCGAAGAGGAGGAAAACGATGGTCCGAACGGCTGATTCCGCGCGCCGCTGCGTGTTCGCCCCTGCTGGGCCGGGCGGGGGATTCGATCTTCCATTCCGAGGTCGTCTGCGAACCGGTCATCGAACACGTAGGGATAGCCATCTTTTGACCATCGAATCGAAGAACAATCGCACTCTTCGCCCGGCGTCATGATTGAAGCCGGGTGGGCCCTGTGCTGCAATGTCCGCCGGGCAGGCCGACACCACGGATCGCGGAGGTAGGGCGCATGCACAGCAGCACAGTCCAGGGCCATGTGGTGATGCACCTCGTGGCGGCCGGCGAACTCTCCCTCCGCATCGCGGTCGACCTCGGGTACGACCCCGAGGACCCGTACGCGGTGCGCTTCACCTTCCACCTCCCCGGCGACACCCCCGTGACCTGGTACTTCGCCCGGGAGCTGCTCGTCGAGGGCATCAGCAGACCCGCCGGCGAGGGCGACGTGCACCTCCATCCGGTCGGCGAGGACCTGACCGAGGTCTGCGTGGTGCTGCGCTCCCCCGACGGCGACGCGACGCTCCGCGCACCCGCCCCGCCGCTGATCGCCTTCCTCGCCCGGACGGACCGGCTCGTCCCGATGGGCAAGGAGGAGAGCCAGGTCGAACTGGAGGCCCAGCTCGACCTGATCCTCAGCGGCGGCTGCGAGAGCACGGGCTGACCGGGATCCCCGCGGCCCCGCCGCTGCCCGCTGCCCGCTCCCGCGGTGCGTCCGGTTCAGTCGTCGTCGCCGAGGGCCAGGCTGAGGCCCCACGACACCACGCTGATGATCAGGGCGCCGAGCAGCGCCGACCAGAAGCCCTCGACGTGGAAGTCCAGGTCGAGCACGTCCGACGCCCACGAGGTCAGCCAGAGCATCAGCGCGTTCACCACGAAGGTGATCAGACCCAGGGTGAGCACGAACAGCGGCAGCGAGAGCAGCTTCACCAGCGGCTTGATCAGGAAGTTCACCACCCCGAAGACCAGCGCCACCGCGATCACGGTCAGGGCCTGGTGGCCCCAGCTGCCGTCGGACAGGGTGATGCCGTCGACGATCCAGGCGGCGATCCAGATGGCCACCGCGTTGATGAGCGTTTTGATCACGAAACTCTTCATGGCACCGGATGGTGGCAGGCCGCCCGCCCGCTGGGAAGCTCTCCGCGGGCACGTCGCGCCGTCCGCCGGTGTTCAATGGGCTCCGGCCCGCCCGGGGCCAGGGGAGGAGCAGTGCCATGAAGGTCTTCCGGCTGGACGAGCTGGACGCGGAACGGGCCGCCAACCAGGGCGCGTATCTGCAGTTCCTCAAGGAACGGCACATGTCCGCCGGGCTCTACGCGCTCTCCCCCGGCGACACCGACACCCAGCAGCCGCACGCCCAGGACGAGATCTACCAGGTGATCAGCGGCCGCGCCGAGCTCACCGTCGGCCGGGAGACCACCACCGTCGGCCGCGGCAGCGTCGTGTACGTGCCGGCCGGGGTGCCGCACCGCTTCCACCACATCACCGAGGAACTGCGCGTCCTGGTGATCTTCTCGCCGCCGGAGGACTGACGGGCCCGGCGGGGCGGGCCGCCGACCGGGCCGCCGGGGCGCCCGGGCCCGCCGGGTAGGGTCGGCGGGGCGACCACCCCGGAGACGAGGAGCAACTGCCGTGGCCCTGACCGACGAACTCTGGTCGGCGATCGAGCCGGTCTACGACGAGATCCTCGCCCACCCCTTCCTGACCGGACTCACCGACGGCACCCTGCCCCGGCAGGCGTTCCGCCACTTCGTCGTCCAGGACTCCCACTACCTGCGCGACTACGCCCGGGCGCTGGCCGTCTGCGCCGCCAAGGCGCCGGACGAGGACGACGTGCGCGCCTTCGCCGACGACGCCGTCGGTGCGCTGGCCGCGGAGCAGGGCATGCACGCCGACTTCCTCACCGCCTTCGGCGGGAGCGCCGCCGAGGCGGCCGCCGAGCCCGTGCTGCCCACCACCCGCGCCTACACCAGCTACCTGCTCGCCACCGTGTACGGCGGCTCCTTCGCCGAGGCGGTCGGCGCGGTGCTGCCCTGCTACTGGATCTACGCCCGGGTCGGCGACGAACTGCTCGCGAAGTCGTCGCCCGAGCCGCTGTACGCGAAGTGGATCTCCACCTACGGCGACGAGGCGTTCCAGTCCGTCGTCCGCCGGGTGCTGGCCCTCACCGACCGGCTCGGCGAGGAGATCTCCCCCGCCGAACGGCGCCGCGTGATCGAGCACTTCACCACCACCTCGCGCTACGAGTGGATGTTCTGGGACGCCGCCTGGCGCGGTGAGACCTGGCCGGTGTGACCTCCCCGGGGCCGCCCTGCCGGCCTTCCTGCCGGCCGCCCCGTCGGGGGTGGCCCCGGCGACCCTCTCGGGGTGATCTCCGGGTTCTCTCCGGGACGCAGGCCCTCGTTCCGGTGCGGACGGCGTCCTAGGATCGAAGCACCGAGACAACGGGAAGCGGCGGACGAGACCGGCGCCGAACCCGAGGGGAGAGAAGGAACGGACATGGCCGAGCTCTGGAAGTCGCTGCCCTCGTGGGTGCGCAACATCGTCGTCCCGATCCTGGCGCTGATCGTCGCCTGGAAGCTGCTGTGGGTCGTCGTCGGCGTGGTCACCTCGCTGATCGGGTTCCTCATCAACGTCCTGGTGCTGGTCGGCATCGCCGCCGCCGTGGTGATCCTGGTCAAGAAGGCCGCCAAGCACTGACCGGCGTCGCCGAAGGGCCTGTCCTCCCGAGCGGGAGGACAGGCCCTTCGGCGTGGTGCGGGGTCAGTTGTGGTCGGTGAACCAGCCGGCGAGGTCGGCGAAGACGTGGGTGCTGCCGGCGAAGTTCTGGACGTCGACCCGGCCCCCCTCGCCGAGCCGGGTGATCACGTGGTTGGGGACGGTCAGCCCCGGGACGAAGTTGAGGTTGCTGGTGCCCGGGCGGGGCGTGCCGTGCGGCCACACGGTGAGGAAGCCGGAGGCCGTGGGGGCGGTGGCCGTGACGTTGAGGACGGCCGCGGTGGCGTCCGCCGGCGCGCCGCCGGTCCCGGTGACGGGCACCGACAGCGAGGTCCCCCCGGCGACCGGCGACCTCGTGCCGTCCGCCCGGGTGTCGGCGAGCCGGACGGGCCCGGCCGGGGTGAACCAGCCCTTGCTGCCGGGGCTGTAGTAGCCGAAGACGTCGACGACGACGCGGGTGGTGCCGGCGAAGTTGTAGACGTCGATCGAGCCGTCCGCACCGATCGGCACGATCGCCTGGTTGGCGACGACGTCCCGGGGACCGAAGTTGAGGTTCGACACCCCCGGACGGGTCGTGCCGTGCGGATAGGCGATCAGGAACCCGCCGGCGGTCGGGGCGGCCGCCGTCAGGTTGACGACCACGGCGGTGGCGTCCGCCGGGATCCCCGCCTTGCCCGTGACCCTGAGCGTACGGGTGGCGCCGCCCGCCAGGCCGGCGTCGGAGATCCGGGTGGGTGCGGTGGGGGTGAACGGCTTCCCGGGGCCCAGGGGTTCGTAGACGCCGACGAAGTCCACGATCACGTCGGTCCGGCCGCCGTGGCTGTAGAGCTGGACGGTGCCGTCGCTGCCCACCGGCACGGTGACCAGGTTGGCGACCGTCCGGCCGGCCTTCACGTTCAGGTGCGACGCGGTCGGCCGGGGCAGCCCGGTCGGCCAGAGCTCGATGAAGGTGTCGCCGGTGGCCTTCGTCGCGGTCACGTTGAGCACGACCGCCTCCGGGCTCAGCGAGGTGTGCCCGCCGTCCGGCTGCGGGTAGCCCTTCGACACGTCGAGCGTCATCGTCGAGCCGCCGTTCAGCGGGCTGCCGCCGGCCCGGGTGTCCAGCATGCGGAAGGGGCTGACCGCGGTGTACGCGGCCGGCGCGTACGCCGCGCGGTACGTCGTGGAGGCGGTCGAGACGGCGCCCTCGACGTCCGTCACGGTCACGGTGACCGTGTAGTCGCCCGGGGCGGTGTAGGCGTGCTCGGCGGTGCCGTCCGACCAGGCGCGCTGGGGTCCGGTGCCGTCACCGAAGTCGAAGGAGACCGTGCTGATCTTCCAGGGCGCCACCGTACGGGCGGACTCGGCCCGCACCGACAGCGAGGGCACGTGGAAGAGCCCGTCGTCGGTGCCCCGCGGGCGCCGGCGGACGTCGAGTGCGGCCCGGAGGGCGCCGGGCTCGGTGACCTTGACGGCGAGCGGCACGCTGGTCCGCGTGACACCGGCGCCGTTCCTGCCGGTGACCGAGGCCACGCAGTCGCACGGGGCCGTGTAGACGTGGCTCGCGGTGGTGTCCGCGGTGTCGACCACCGTCCCGTCGCCGAAGTCGAAGCGGTAGGTCAGCGCGGTCGGCCAGGTGTCCCGGGGGGTGGCGGTCGCGGTGACCGCGGTGCCGTAGGGGGCCCAGGTCTCGTTCACCGCGAGGTCGACGGAGTTGAAGGAGTCGTGCTGCTCGGCCGCGCCGCGGTCGAGGTAGCCGTGACCGGTGCCGGTGTTGGGCACCCGCGGGTCGTCCTCCGCGGGCTGGCCGGTGGTGTCGGTCTCCAGCACGCCGGGGGCCCCGGCGTCCGCCGAGTCGGTGGCGGCCTTCAGGTCGCCGACCGGGTACTGCCCCTCCGCGACCGCCAGGTCGTGCCCGCCCTGCCCGGTGGCGTCCAGGAACTGCCCGGGGTCGGTGTACGCCGTGCCTCCCCAGGAGTACAGGGCGGTGCCGGCGGGCGCGTTCAGCAGGTTGTAGCCCACCCGGGTGCCGGCCGTGGCCGGTTCCGCCACCGTGATCGGCGACCGCTTCTCGCCACCGCAGACGGTGGGCAGGACGGCGGCGGCGAAGACGTTGTTGAAGATGTTCGAGCCGGCCGAGTCGCCGTCGAGGACGACGCCGCACCCGTAGACGCTGCTGTTGTTGGTGACCGTGGTGTGCGGGGCGTCCGTCGCGCTCAGCAGGAGGGACGTGTTCGGGGTCGTGCCGCCGAGGGACCGGTTGCGGACGAGCGTCGTTCCGGAGGCGTTCTCGATCCTGACGCGGGGTGCCCCCTGGGCCGAGAGGATGGAACGGGAGTACGTGACGTCCTGGCTGCCGCCGCCGATCAGCACGGTCGGCCGGGCTCCGGAGGCCGCTGCGGTGACCTTGTCGAACGTGATCCGGTCGGAGTGGTCGACCTCGACCCCGCCGGAGGCGATGAAGCTTTCGACCGCGATGTCGTGCGCACCGCTGACCACGACGGCGGCCTTCGACGCCTGCGCGTCCGCCCGCACGGTCGCCGAGCCGGAGACGGTCCGGAAGGTGATCGGCCTGCCGGGTTCACCGGAGCGGGTGAGGACCACCTGCTCGCCGTAGGTGCCGGGCGAGATCTGGACGGTCTGGCCCGGCAGGGCGACGGCTGCGGCCGCCCCGATGGTGCAGAACGGCTTCTGCTGCGTCCCGTCGCCGCCTGCGGTGCAGGAGCCGTAGTTGCCGTTCACGTAGAGCGTGGTGGGCGCCTCGGCCCACGCCGGTGCCGCCAGTCCGAGGACGCCGGTGAGACCGGCGACCGTCAGGCCGACGACGCGATGTCTGTGCACGTGCTGGTCCCCCCGGGGGTTGTTTCCGGCCGCGCAGGCCCGGATCCGATCGATGCGGGCAGCACCGTACTGCTCCGCACCCGGAGGACCCCATGCCGGGGTGGCCGGAATCCCTTCCCGCGGGGTCAGTTGTGTGCGGACATGTCCCCGATGGCGTCGAATGTCCCCCCGCCGTCGGTCAGCCCGTACGCCGGATTCCAGCCCCGGGCGCGGGCCCTGGCGATGTCGAGCACGACCGGCCGGGCGAGCTGGTCGACGGCGTACGGTGTCAGGCCCGGCAGCAGACGGCGCCGGGCGGCGAACTCGGCTAGGCCGACCGGCACATGGCCGATCCGGGCGCGGACCCCGTGCGCGGCGAGCACGGCACGGACGGCCGCGTCCCGCCGGTACGGCGCCGCGTCGGTGATGTTGTACGCGCCGGGCGGCCACCCGGCGGCGGCGAGGCAGGCGTCGGCGAGGTTCTGCACGGCGGTCAGACTGAGCGCCACGTCGGGGCCGGGCAGCAGCAGGAGGCCGCCGCGGACGCGCTCCAGCAGGCGCGGCAGCAGGTGCGGGTCGCCGGGCCCGTACACGGCGCGCGGCCGCAGCACGACGGCGCCCGCGGCGAGGGCGAGCCGGTCGGCGGCGGCCTTCGTGCGGCCGTAGGCGTTGCGGTGCCCGCCCGCGGTGGCGTGGTCCTCGGTGACGAGCGAGCGGTCGGGACGCGGGTCGTAGACGCTGGCGCTGGAGACGAACACGACCGGCCGCCCGGCGGCGGCCTCCAGCAGCCGGGCGGTGCCGTCGACGTTGACGGCGTGCTGCCCGGCCTCCGCGGGGGAACCGGGCGGGTGGTCGCCGACGGCGGCGGCGCAGTGCACGACGAGGTCGGCCCCGCGCAGGTCGGGCGGGTGCGCGGCGGCGTCCCACGGCACGTGCGTGCCGGTCGGGCCGGGGCGGCGGCCGAGGCACAGCACCTCGGCGCCGCGGGCGGCGGCCGCACGGGCCAGGTGGGAGCCGCAGAAGCCGCTCGCACCGGTGACGGCGATCCGGAGCATGCGGTCAGCCCTTCCGCACGAGCAGGGAGGCGTAGCCGGGCAGGGCGGCGCGGCGGTCGGCCCTGGCCCGCACGACGACCGGCCGGTGCGGGGCCAGCGCGGTCAGCAGGCCGGTGAGCTGGGCACGGGCCAGCGGCGCGCCCGGGCAGGCGTGCGGCCCGGCGCCGAAGACGGCCTGCGCGGCCTGCGGCCCGGCGGGCGCGGTGCGATGGGCGCCGGCGGCGTGCCGGGCGACGAGCACGAGCCGGTCGCCGCGGCCGACCGGGCAGCCGGCCGCGGTGGCGTCGGCGGCCGCGACCCGCGGCAGGATCGGTGAGGCCGCGGTCAGCCGGAGCAGCTCGACGGTGAGCGCGGGGGAGACCTGGTCCCACAGGCCGGCCCGGGCGCACCAGGCGGCGGCGCGGGGGAGGGCGGCGAGCGTGGTGTTCACCGCGGCGACCGCGAGCATGGCGTCCCGGGCGTGCGGCAGCAGGGAGTTGAGGTGGTCGGCGGCCGCGGTGGAGGCCCGCCGGGGCAGGCCGGGGAGGTGCTCGCGGGCGGCCTCGGCGGCGGCGGCGCTGCAGGCCCGGGCGAGGGCGACGGGGTCGGCGGTGCTGCCGGTCAGCGCGGCCGCGGTGACTCCGGCGACCTCCCGGACGACGTCCACCAGGTCGATCGTGCCGGGGAGTTCGGTGAGGTGCCGGTCGAGGACGCCCTGCCACACCGGGCCGAGCTGCGCGGTGCCGTGCGCGCCGAGCAGCTCGGTGACGTCGCGGCGGGCGGCGCGGTGGGCACCGCCGTCCTGGTCGAAGAGCAGGCCGCCGTCGGTGCGCCGGGCGGCGGCGCCGCCGGTGGTGCCCTCGGCGGTGCGGTCGAGCGGCACCCGGGTGAGCACCTCGCGGTACGCCTCGGGGCCGTGCACGAGGACGGTCCGGCCGAGCCGGACGACGGGCCGTCGGCGGGTGGCGGCGAGCAGGGCGAACAGCACCGGGTGGCTGCGCAGGTAGACCTGCCGGTCGAGCCGGCGGGCCCGGCGGTGGGTGCGGGCGGTGCCGTCGACGGGGCCGGTCATCGGGCGAGCTCCCGGGCGCAGAGGCGGGCGGCGGCGGCCCGGTCGGGCTTGCGGGAGCGGCCCGCCAGCGGGACCTCGCCGAGCAGGACGGCGTCGGGACGGGCGCCGCCCATGCGGGCCAGCGGGCGTTCCAGGTCGGCGCGCAGCCGCTGCCGGTCGGTGCCGCGGCGGGGCTGCACGAGGGCGACGAGCCGCTCGTCGCCGTCGCCCGCGGGCACGCCGACGAGCACGGCGAGTTCGACGCCGGGCAGGTGGAGGGCGGGCTCGTACAGGCCGGGGTAGATGTTCTCGGCCCGCCGCAGCACCATGTCCTTGCAGCGGCCGGCGAGCACGATCCTTCCGTCCGGGGTGAGTGCGGCGCGGTCGCCGGTGCGCACCCACGGGTCGGGGCGGTCGCCGAGGTAGCGGTCGCGGGCGGCGGGGCCGGCGAGCAGGAGTTCGCCGTCGTCGGTGAGCCGGGTGCCGACCCCGGGCAGCGGGTGGCCGAGGAGGTCGCCGTCGCCGTCGAACGCGGACTTGTCGGCCTCCTCGACGGCCGCCGCGGGGAAGAGCTCGGTCAGCGCGTACACGCCCCACGCCTCGGTGGCGCCCGCGCGCTTGACGCGGCGCAGCAGCTCGGCGGAGGCGGGCGCGGAGCCCGTCCAGACGCGGCCGGTGAAGTGGCCGACGGAGCGCAGCTGCGGCGGCGTCAGGTAGGTCTCGGACGGCGCGAGGCGGCGGATCTGCCGGCCGAGCACCGCGGGCGTGCGGGCGGGCAGGGCGACGGTGGCACCCGCGGCCAGCGACGGCACGAGGACGAAGAACGTGCCGCCCAGCACCGCCTGTCCGGCCTGCGGGCGGACCAGGCCGGTGACGGCGCGCATGCCGGCGGCGAGCCCGGCGCGGGTGTGCACGACGGCGCGGGGGGCGGAGGTGGTGCCGGAGGTGAAGACGATCACCGCGTCGCCGTCGCCGTCGTAGGGGGTGGGCGGGCGTCCGCCGGGGGTGCGCAGCGCGGGCGCGCAGCCGGGGCGGCGCGGGCCGACGGTGGCGACCGGCCCGAGGGCGTCCAGCCGGGGCAGGGCGAGGTCCGCGCGGTGGGCGAGCCGGCGGGCCCAGCCGGCGACGGCCTGGGCGGCGGCGTCGGCGACGACCAGGGCCGGGCGGGCGAGTCCGAGGCGGGCGAGCAGCACGTCCGGCCCGGCGGACGGGTCGAGGACGGCAGCGCGCAGGCCCAGCCGGTGCGCGGCCAGCATCACGGCGAGGGCGCGCGGGCCGGGGCGCACGGCGACGCCCAGGGTGTCGCCCGCGGTGAGTCCGTGGCCGTGGTGCAGGGCCGCCGTGTAGGTGTCGGCGAGGTCGGCGAGGTCGCCGCTGCGGGCGCGCACGCGGACGGCACCGCTGCGGGTGCAGCCGAGCACGGCGGGCCGGTCGGCGCCGTCGCGGAGGACGCGGGTGAGGTGGTCGAGCACGGTTCGCTCCGTCATCGGGGGTCGACGCCGCGGCCGCCCGCGCCGCGGTCCAGGTACCAGCGGGCGGTGCCGACGACACCGTACGCGCGGATGCGGCGGGTGGAGTTCTGCACCACCATGTCGCGGCGCTGCACGATGGCGGTGGTGCGGCGGCGCACCCGGTTGACGAAGGTGCGGTCGGTCGGCGACGGGCGGCGCGGCATGCCGCCGACGGCCTCGTACAGCCCGGCGGTGATCGCCATGTTGTTGCCCGCGTGCATGCGGTACGGGGTGAGGTAGCCGTGCCGGCGGCGGTGGGCGGGCCGGATGCGGCCGAAGAACGCGCCGGTCACCACGAGGCCGCGGAACAGCCGGCGGCCGAGGGGCCCGTGTTCGTCGGCGCGGGCCGTGATGTGCCCGCAGACGAGCCCGCCGGAGGCGAGCAGCCCGGCGCGGGCGGCGGCCGTCCAGCCGGGCTCCGGCAGGCAGTCGGCGTCGGTGCGGGCGAGGAGGGCGGCGCCGTGCGCGATGGCGTGCCGGAAGCCGGTGTCGACGGCGCAGCCGACGCCCTTCTCCGGCTCGACCAGCACCTCGACGGGGAACGGCGCCCCGGCGGCGAACTCCCGGGCGATCCCGGCGGTGCGGTCGTCGGAGCCGTTGTCGACGACCAGCAGGGTGAAGTCGGTGTCCTGCTGCGCGGCGAGGGCCTGCAGGGTGCCGCCGATCCTGGCCTCCTCGCGGTAGGCGGGCACGATCACCCACAGGGCGGTCACGGCACCTCCCACACCATGGTCATGAGGCTGACGCCGCCGCCGAGCCCGACCATCAGCACCCGGTCGCCGGAGGTGAGTTCGCCGTGCACGCGGTCGAGCTGCACGCCGAGGGTGGCGCTGGCGACGTTGCCGAGCTCCGGCACCGTCAGCACGAGCTTCTCCGCCGGCACGCCGGTGAGTTCGACGAACCGCTCCAGGTAGGGCAGCGTCACCTGGTGCACCAGCACCCGGGCGTACGCGTCCCAGCCGAAGCCGGTACGGGCGGCGACGCGGGTCAGGATGTCGCCGCCGATCTTCTCGAAGACGCCGCGCAACTCCTTGCCGCCGCCCCGGAAGTAGCTGTACTCGTCGCCGCGCGGGTGCCGGGATCCGCCGCCCGGTATGCCGCCGACCGCCCAGTGCTCGGACGCGGTCTCGGTCTCCACGTCGAGGATGCCGCCGCGCTCGACGGGCTCGACGACCACCGCCGCGCCGGCATCGCCGAAGGTGTACCCCGCGAAGCCGTCCCGGAAGTCGGCGAGGCCGGACGGATCCCGGCGCATCGCCCGGCTCGGCGTCTCCCCGGTGACGACGAGCGCCCGGCGGGCCCGGCCGGCGAGGATCATCGCGCGCGCCACGTCGATGCCGTTGAGGAAGCTGTTGCAGGCGTTGGAGACGTCGAACGCATGCGCGCGGGAGCCGAGTCCGGCCTGTACGAGGTGCGCGGTGGCGGGCTCGCAGACGTCCCGGGTCGCCGAGGCGTACACCAGCAGGTCGATGTCGAGCGGGTCGTGGCCCGCGGCGTCGAGTGCCCGGCGGGCGGCCGCGAGGGCCAGCGTCGACGCGTACTCGTCCTCCGCGGCGAAACGGCGGGTCGCGATGCCGGTCGCCTTCTCGAACATCCGCTCCGGCAGGCGGAGTCCGCTGCCGGCGACCACCTCGTCCTGCAACTCCTGCGACGTCAGCACGCGGGCGGGGAGCCCGGCGCCGACCGCGGTGATACCCACTCTCGGGGATGGGAGGTTCATGCCCGCCATGCTGCCGGTGCGGGGCCGTCCCGGGCTTGAGTACCCGTACTCAGCCGTGCAGGCCGCCCGGCCGGTGACCGGGTGCAGGCCGCGGCCGTGACATCCGTCATGCGGTTTCCGGTGCTGCCGGCACTGACGGCGCACCCGCCCGGCGCGGGATTCTTCCATCACCGGGGCAGCCCCGGCAGCGGGCACCACCGGACGGGGAGCGGACACCATGGCGGTCATCACCACGAGCGCGACGGCGGAGCAGGGCGAGTCGAGGGCCGCGGCGCTGAAGCCGCTCGTGATCGACGTCGCCGTGCCGATCGCCGTCTACTACGCGGCCCACGGCCTCGCCGGCCTCGGCCTGGCCGCCTCGCTCACCCTGGGCAGCGCGGTGCCGGCCGTCCGGACCGCCGCCGGGCTGCTGACGGACCGCCGCGTCAACACCCTCGCCCTGGTCATGCTGGTGGTCAACGTCGCCGGTGTCGCCCTCTCCGCGGTCGCCGGCGACCCGCGGCTGATGATCGCCAAGGACGGCGCGCTCAGCAGCGTCATCGGCGGCTCGATGATCGTCTCGGTGCTCGCCGGGAAGCCCCTGATGACCGCCGGCCTGCGCCCGTTCGTCGTGAAGGGCCGCGCCGCCCGCGAGGCCGCCTGGCAGCGGCTCGCCGCCGGCTCGGCGGAGTTCCGCCGTCACGAGCGGAACTTCACCCTCACCTGGGGCACCGTGCTGGTCGCCGAGTGCGCGGCCAAGGTCGTCGGCGCCTACACGCTGCCGGTGGAGACGATGGTCTGGCTCGGCACCGTCCTCCTGGTCGCGGCGATCACCCTCGGCGTCCTCGTCGGCAACGTCTTCGCGGGCCGCATGGCCGGGCTGGTCGTCGCCGAGGAGGCGTGACCGCACCCGGCCCCGGCGTCCGGCGTTCCGGGCTCAGCCCGCGGCGCCGTCCTGCACCGGGATCGCCTGCCCCGCCGTACGCCGCGCGGACGGCCCGGCCGCCACCCCGTCCGGCCCCTGCTGCGGACCCATCGCGGAGAGCAGCTGCCGGGCCAGACCGAGACCGGTGCCGCCCATGGTCAGCGCCTTCGCGAACATGTCGCCCATGCCCTCGGCGCCGTTCAGCAGCACCATGTGCTCGACGTTGCCGAACGCCTCCGCGCCGGCCCGCACGATCTCCGGCCAGTTCTCGGCCAGCTGCTGCGCGACCACCGCCTCCTGGTTCTCCGCGAGGGCCGCCGCCCGGGCCTTGATCGCCTCCGCCTCGGCGAGGCCCAGGGCCCGCGCCGCCTCGGCGGCCGCCAGACCCTTCGCCTCCGCCGCCGCGGCCTCGGCCGAGCCGGTCGCCTTGGTGGCCTCCGCCGACGCGAGGCCGCGGGCCCGGGTCGCCTCCGCGTCCGCGACGGCCGCGACCTTCACCCGGTTCGCCTCGGCCGTCGCGTTCAGCTCGGTCTCCCGGGCCAGCGCCTCCGCCGCGGAGATCCGGGCGTCGCGGTCGGCCTGCGCCTTCGTCCGCGTCTCGTACGCGCGGGCGTCGGCAGGCTTGCGGACGTCCGCCTGGAGCTGCTGCTCCTTGCGGTGCGCCTCCAGCTCGGCGACCTTCGTCTCCTGCACGACCACCTCCTGCCGCGCGGCGGCCTGCGCCAGCGGACCGGCCTGCAGCGCGCGGGCCGTCGCCGTCTCCAGTTCGGCCTGGTACCCGGCCTGCTGGATGCCGGAGTTGCGGGTGGCCTCGGCCTTGCGGGCGAACGCCTCCTGCTCGGCCTCGGTGGCCCGCCGGTCGGCCTCGGCGGCGGCGATCCGGGCGTCGCGCTGCACGGCGGCCGCGTGCGGTGCGGCGAGGTTCCGGATGTAGCCGGTCGGATCCAGGATCTCCTGGATCTGCAGCGAGTCGATGATCAGGCCGAGCTTCTCCATCTCGCTGCCGGACGCGGCCCGGGTCTCCCCGGTCATCCGCTCGCGGTCGCGGATCATGTCCTCGACCGTCAACCCGCCGACGATGGACCGGAGATGACCGGCGAAGACGTTGTGCACCCGGTGCCCCATCAGCTTCTGCTGGTCGAGGAAGCGGCGCGCGGCGTTGGCGATCGACACCGGGTCGTCGCCCACCTTGAAGATCACCACGCCCTTCACGTGCACCGGGATCCCCTGCGACGTCACGCACTCCACGTCCAGATCGGCCTCGTTGAGGTCGAGCGAGAGCCTGCGGACGACCTGGACGCCCGGCGTCACGAGCGTGCCGCGCCCGGTGACGATCCGGAATCCGAGTCCCTCCGCGACTCCCTCGGACCGGTGCTTCGAACCGGAGATGATCAGTGCCTCGTTCGGCTCGGCGACCCGCCACATGAGCTTGAACAGCACGATCAGGACGATGATCGAGGCCACGACGGCCCCGGCGATGCCGATGAGCATCGGCTGATTCCCCCTTCAGGGCACGCCGGCGTCCCGTGGCTGCGCTCTGGTGTGCAGGAAGGCGCGGAAGCCGGCGGCAGCAGGAGATTCTGCGCCTGCCGTGATCTCCGCGGAAGAGCCGGCGGCCCTCGATCCGCCCACGAACGCGTCAAGATTCCGTCAAAGCGCCGCCACGTACACCGTCCGCGGCGGCTGGTACTCGACCACCAGCACCGGCGTACCGGGCGCGAAACCCTCACCCGGCACCGCCGGGTACGCGAGGAACGCCTCCGTGCCCTGCCGCTCCGCGACGTGCACCAGCACCTCGCCGACCAGTCCCGTCCCGACCCTGCCGGTCACCCGGCCCGTGCTGCCCACCATGCCGCCAGTGTGCTCCCCCGGCCCACTGGCCGGAACCCGTCTGGACCGGTCCGGGGCCGCCCGCTACGGTGTTGACGTCTTGTTGCGGACGCCCGTCCGCAACCAACGGGAGCTCGGAGCACCGGGCTGAGAGGGCGCTGAAAGGTTCGCAGGTGTGCGAACCGACCGCTGCGCCGACCGCAGGAACCTGACCGGGTAATGCCGGCGTAGGGAGTAAGAGGTCTCATGACCACGTTCGAAGCACAGCCGACGTCTGCCTCCGGCCGTACGGCCGACAGCACGTCCACCGGCTACCCGACCCCGGCCTGGCGCAAGGCCTACCTCCAGGGCAGCAGCCCCGACCTGCAGGTGCCGTACCGCGAGGTCGTCCTCACCGACGGCCGCAGCGTGCCGCTGTACGACACCTCCGGCCCGTACACCGACCCCGCCCACACGTCCGACGTGCGGCGCGGCCTGCCGGCCCTGCGCGACCCGTGGATCCGCCGGCGCGGCGACGTCGAGGAGTACGACGGCCGCGAGGCGCGCCCCGAGGACGACGGCATCAGGCACACCGCGCCGCGCGGCGGCAGCCTGCGCAACCTCGACGCGGTCTTCCCCGGCCGTCCGCGCCGTCCGCTGCGCGGCCGTCACGGCGCCGCCGTCACCCAGCTCGCCTACGCGAAGCGGGGGACCGTCACCCCGGAGATGGAGTTCGTGGCCCTGCGGGAGGGCCTGGAAGCGGAGTTCGTGCGCGACGAGGTCGCCCGCGGGCGGGCCGTCATCCCGGTGAACGTCAACCACCCGGAGGTCGAGCCGGCGATCATCGGCACCAACTTCCTGGTGAAGATCAACGCCAACATCGGCAACTCCGCCGTCACCTCCTCCATCGAGGAGGAGGTGGAGAAGATGACGTGGGCCACCCGCTGGGGCGCCGACACCGTCATGGACCTCTCCACCGGCCGCAACATCCACACCACCCGCGAGTGGATCCTGCGGAACTCCCCCGTGCCGATCGGCACCGTGCCGCTCTACCAGGCCCTGGAGAAGGTCGACGGCCGCGCCGAGGACCTCAGTTGGGCCGTCTACCGCGACACGGTCGTCGAGCAGTGCGAGCAGGGCGTCGACTACATGACCGTGCACGCCGGCGTGCTGCTGCGGTACGTGCCGATGACCGCCCGCCGGAAGACCGGCATCGTCTCCCGCGGCGGCTCGATCATGGCCGCCTGGTGCCTCGCCCACCACGAGGAGAACTTCCTCTACACGAACTTCGAGGAGCTCTGCGACATCCTCGCCGCGTACGACGTCACCTTCTCGCTCGGTGACGGCCTGCGGCCCGGCTCCATCGCGGACGCCAACGACGAGGCCCAGTTCGCCGAACTGCAGACCCTCGGCGAGCTCGGCCGGATCGCCCGCGCGCGCGACGTCCAGGTGATGATCGAGGGCCCGGGCCACGTCCCGATGCACAAGATCAGGGAGAACATGGAGCTGCAGAAGGAGATCTGCGACGAGGCCCCCTTCTACACGCTCGGCCCGCTCACCACGGACGTCGCCCCCGGCTACGACCACATCACCTCGGGCATCGGCGCCGCCATGATCGCCTGGTGGGGCACGGCGATGCTCTGCTACGTCACGCCGAAGGAGCACCTGGGCCTGCCCGACCGCGACGACGTGAAGACCGGCGTCATCACGTACAAGATCGCCGCGCACGCCGCCGACCTCGCGAAGGGCCACCCCGGCGCCCAGGCCTGGGACGACGCCCTCTCCGACGCCCGGTTCGAGTTCCGCTGGGAGGACCAGTTCAACCTGGCCCTCGACCCGGAGACCGCCCGCGCCTTCCACGACGAGACGCTCCCCGCCGAGCCTGCGAAGACCGCGCACTTCTGCTCGATGTGCGGACCGAAGTTCTGCTCGATGAAGATCTCCCAGAAGATCCGCGCCGAGCACGGCGACGGCTCCACCGCCGTCGCTTCGGGCTTCGACGAGGACGCCCGGGCCGGCATGCAGGCCAAGTCCGAGGAGTTCGCGGCCCAGGGCAACCGGGTGTACCTGCCGCTCGCGGACTGACGACACGGCTCGCAGAGGCGCCGCACCGGGGGCGGGAAGGTCTTCCCGGTGCGGTGCTCCTGCATGCGCGTCCGCGCTTCACGAGTACTGCTGCGCTCCGGCAGCAAACCGGTAGCGTGATGCGGGTTCGTACTCCTGGAGGACAGATGAACCCCGACCATCTCGCCCTGATCGGGGAATTCCGCAGGTTCGCCCCGTCCAACTTCAAGATCGAATTCTCGGGTGACGTCATCATCGTGCAGGTGTCGCCCCCGGCCATCCACGAGCGGAACCTCTCCGTCGTCCGCCGGCAGTTCGAGGCGCACGCTCCGGCCGGCTACCTCTCCACGGGGAACATGGACCTCGCGTCCCCCCAGGTCGCGAAAGTGCGGAACCCTGACCTGACGTATCTCCCGGAGGACGCCATGGCCAGTACGGCGAACTCGGTTCCGGCCGAGCTGGCCCTCATCGCCGTCGAGATCGTCTCGCCGTCGAATCCGGAGAACGACTGGGTGGGCAAGCTCCGTGACTACCCGGTGATGCAGATCCCGCTCTACCTCCTGGTGGATGCCTCGCAGAAGACCGTCACTCTCTTCCGGGAGCCCGAGGGCGGTCGCTACCGGATGCGGGAGGACGCCGCCTTCGGGGAGACCGTGCACATCCCCGAGCCCTTCGGCTTCACGCTCGACACCGCGGTTCTGCTTCCGTACTGAGGGCTGATGCCGTCCGGCCCGTCGCACCGTTCCGGTCGGCACCTGCCCGGGCGCGGGTACGGACCTGGCGGCTCCGGGCCGAATCTCCGCCCGACGAAAATTTCCCGGAAGGTCCGCGCCGGGCACGGCGACGGTTCCACCGCCGTCGCTCCGGGCTTCGACGAGGACGCCCGGGCCGGCATGCAGGCCAGGTCCGGCTCTCGGACCGGGCCGGAGCGGGCAGTTCATTCCGTCGGCCGGCGTCCGGAGCCGGGTGTTCGGAGCCGGTGTCCGGTGATGGGGCCCGGACGGAGCCGTGCGAGGTGATGCCCGTTCCGGATGGCCGCCGACGCTCCGGGTGGGCGGCGGTTCGGCCCGAAGCCTCCCCGGCACGAGGTGCTCATCGGGTTACCTGCACGAGTACTTGACGGATCATCCGATCCGCGGGTTCCGAACTGTGCTGTCACCGTGCCCTGGTGTGTCCGGGGATGGCCCTCCGGTGGCGGAAGTCCGATGAGCATTGGGCTGTATGGCGTCCACGGCCGGTTCGCGCGCGTGTCAGAGTAGTCGGCCGCCCGAAATGCTTCAGAATGTCAGGAACTATCCAAGTGATGACCGCGGTTGTCACGATGTCGAGGAGCGTGAGTCATGCATGCTCGTGAATGGCTCCCCGATCAGCCTGTCCGCATCGGCCGTATCGATTGGCCCGAGCGCAACAACGACGGAACCCATATTCACCTGGAAGCCGGTCGGACCGTCGTCCTGGACCGGCAGCCGTGGCAGATTCTGGAGATCCACGAGCACCCCGACCGCGAGTGGCCCGAGGCCTACCGGAAAGCCTGGAACGAACACGTCGAGCTGTGGAGGCACTCCGAGAATCTCTACAGTTCGGGCGGGGCGTCGGGGTTGCTGCAGCCCGACCGGGCCGACTTCTACAAACGGCCCATGATCCTTGTCCTGCGTAACGAGAACTTTCCCCGTTCCGCACCGAAACACTGGTGCGCACCGGCCAGCCACGACTGGCAGGTCCTCCCGGAGCACTACGCCGTCTGCCGTACCTGCGGCGAGCTGCCGCCCTGCCACAACGGGGAGTACCGCTGGAACGGCGGCCCCCGGAAAGCCGAGCACAACGGGGGCATCGGCCTCATCGTCCCGCCCGGCTGCTGCATGGGCTGTGCGGAACTGATCAGGCCCCGGGTGCGCACGGTGCGCTTTCCCGGACCGAACCTCTGGTATCCCGACCTGGGCTACGGAAGTGCCGTCTTCCACGCCCGGACCGCCTGCGCCGACCAGGTCGACTGCTACCGCATGCAGTGGCGGTCCGAGTACACCGCGCGCAATCCCCAGTCGTCCCCCGACCTGTTTTTCCCGGACGGGGAGAACTTCACGCTGCCGCGGACGAGACTCGCATCGGATCACGCGCAGCCGACCCAGGATCTTTCGGTGCCGAACGGTTTCTCCCCCGCGACGCACGCGATGTTCCCGGCACCCCATGGGAATCTTCCGCCGGTCACCACTTCCGTGCCGCCGGAGTTCCAGCAGTCCTCCGCCCACCAGCAGCCGGCCGCCCAGGTCGCCCACCAGGTGCAGGCCGCCCACCAGCAGCCTTCCGCCCACCAGCAGTCAGTCGGTCATCAGGCCCAGGCCGCCCACCAGCAGCCTTCCACCCACCAGCAGTCAGTCACTCATCAGCAGTCGGCCACCCACCAGGTGCAGGCCGCCCACCAGCAACCGGCCGCGCACCAGGCCCAGGCCGCCCAGCCGGCTCAGATCGTTCATCAGCAGCCTTCCGTGGCTCCCGTGCAGTCCTTCGTCCCCTCGGCCCCCGCGGAGGACATCGACGCGGTGCTCCGTCTCACGGGAGCCCTCGACCTCGCCATGGCCGACCGCCCGGCCTTCCACGACGCGGAGCAGGCCGCCCGGGTGATCGAGGAACTCACTGCCGCGGTACGCAACATCGCGCTCTGCCTGAACGGGACGAACACGCGCGCCCGCGCCTGACCGCCTGACCACCTGTCCGCCGGGCCGCCGGCTCCACGGGACGCGGGCCCGGCGGTCCGGCCCGGGGAGGCCGGCCGGGCCCGGCGCGGGCCCGGTCGGGCGCGGGCACATCCCGGTGCGGGAGCGGTGGGTGTGGGTTAACCTCCGGCGCATGACCTGGCTTCCGGACGACTTCGTGCACCCTCTCCGTGTCGTGCTGCCCGACGGCTATCACCTGCGGCCCATCACGGGGGACGACACCGAGCTCGACCACCCGGCCGTGATGGGCTCGCGCGAGCGCCTCTGGTCGATCTACGGCGAGGCCTGGGGCTGGCCGTCGGCGACGATGACGGTCGAGGCCGACCGGGCCGACCTGGTGCGGCACGCCGAGGAGATGGTGGCGCACGAGTCGTTCAACTACGCGCTCCTCGACGACGCCGGGACGGCCCTGCTGGGCTGCGTGTACATCGACCCGCCGCGCAAGGCCGGCTTCGACGCCGAGATCTCCTGGTGGGTGGTGGACGAGCGGGTCGGCACCCCGCTGGAGGCAGCACTCGACGCGCTCGTGCCGCGGTGGATCGCCGAGGACTGGCCCTTCGAGCACCCCTGCCACATCGGCCACGACCTCTCCTGGAAGGAGTGGCTGGCCCTGCCCGACCTCGTCTGACACGGCCCCGCACCGGCCCCGCACCGACCTGCCGGCGCTCCCCGGGGGCCGGGCGGGACTGCCGTCCGGCCGCGGCACTTGGCAGACTGTCCGCGTGACGTCGAAATCTCTGGCCAAGGGTGCCAATCTGCCGGTCGCCGCCGACTCCGTGCGGGCGGTGTTCGGCTGGTCCGGTGGCCCGGGTGCGCCCCGGGTGCACGTGTGGGCCCTGCTGGTCGGCCCGGACGGCCGGGTACGGGCCGACGGTGTCGTCGGCGGCCCGCAGCCGCAGCACACCGCGGAGCCGGTGGAGACCCGGCCCGACGGGCCCGTCGAGGTGCGGCTCGCCGCGCTCTCGCCGGAGACCGACCGGGTGCTCCTCTGCGCCACGGCCGAGGGCGGGACGTTCGGCGGCCTCGGCGGTCTGGAACTCCTGCTGACCGATGCCCGGGACGGCACGCCCGTCGCCGAGTTCGCCATCGCCGCGACCACGGAGACGGCCCTCGTCGGCGGCGAGCTCTACCGCAGGGCCGGTCAGTGGCGCTTCCGCGCGGTGGGCCAGGGCTATGCGACGGGCTGGGCCGGTCTGGCCGCGGACTTCGGTGCCGTCGAACCGGCCGGGGCCGCCCCCGCCACGCCTGCGCCTGCCGCAGCTGCCCCCGCCCCCGCCCCCGCCGCCCCTGCCCCCGCCGATGCCGCGCCGGCCGCTGCTGCTGCCGACGCCGAGCCCGACTGGGTGCTCCCTCCCGCGCTCCCCGCGGCCACCGAGCCCCCGCCGTCGACCGTGCACCTGCGGATGCCCCCCGCGCAGCCTGCGCCGTCCGGTCCCGCGTCCGCGACACCGCCGCCCCCGCCGGCCACGCCGCCCCCGCCGTCGACCGTGCACCTGCGGATGCCGCCGTCCGGCCTTCCCAGCGGTGCCGACGCGGCGGCCCCGTCGTCGTACGTGCCTCCGGTGGCCCCGTCGGGGGTTCCGCCCGTGGGGCACCCCGGGATGCCCCACGGCACGCCGCCGGCCGGGGTTCCGGTGCCGTCGCTGCCGGTCGACATGGGCAAGCGGCTGTCGCTGCGCAAGCAGCAGGTGGCGGTGAGCCTGGCGAAGCACGGCGCGGCGGGCGTCGCGGCCCGGGTGGTGCTGGTGCTGGACGCGTCGGGCTCCATGGCGGGCCTGTACCGCAAGGGCACCGTATCGGGCGTGGTGGAGCGGATGGCCGCGGTGGCCGCGCAGCTCGGCGAGGACCGGCCGATGCCCGCCTGGACGTTCGCCTCGTACCCGGCCCGGCTGCCGGACCTCGTGCTCGGCGGCCTGCTGGAGTGGCTGCAGGTGCACGTCCGGGTGGGGGAGATCTCGCTGTTCGGCCGGCCGAAGAAGCCCCGCAAGGGACTGCCGCCGGGCCAGGTGGACATGCGGATGGTCGGCATCCAGAACGAGGAGCAGCGGGTCATCGCGGAGGTCCGCGCGTACGTGCGGGCGTACCCGGCGCCCGTGCCGACGCTGGTGCTCTTCTTCTCCGACGGCGGGGTGTACCGCAACGCGGAGATCGAGCGGGAGCTGCGGGAGGCCGTCGAGGAGCCGGTGTTCTGGCAGTTCGTCGGGCTGGGACAGTCCGACTACGGCGTGCTGGAGCGGTTCGACACGCTGCCGGGGCGCCGGGTCGACAACGTGGGCTTCTTCGCGGTGGACGACATCGAGGTGCTCTCGGACCCGGAGCTGTACGACCGGCTGCTCACCGAGTTCCCGCAGTGGCTGAAGGCGGCCCGGGCGGCGGGCATCCTGCACTGACGCCGGGCGGTGCCACCGGGTGTGATCGCCCGGCGTCCTGTCACGGTGTCCTGCCGCACTGCCGGTCGGCCCACCGGCGGGCGTCGGCGGGGGTGTCGGTGACGAGGGCGTCGGCGTGGCGGTCGGCCATGGTGCGCCAGGCGGTGTCGTCGTCGAGCGTCCAGACGTAGACCCGGCGCCCGGCGGCGTGCTCGGCGGCGATCCGGTCGGCGGTGGCGAGGGGTTCGTCGAGGGCGATGCCGTCGAGCCGCAGGCCGTCCGGCTCCCGGGCGAGGAAGCGGCCCTGCAGCAGGACGACGGGCAGCCCGGGCGCGGCGCGGTGGGCCTCGCGGAGGTGGTCGGGGAAGAAGGAGTAGAGCACGGCGTCGGCGCCGCTCGCGGCGGCGGTGCGGGCGATCCGGGCGGCGTCCCCGGGGTCGCGCTGCTCCTTGATCTCCATGAGCAGGCGGGTGCCGGTGCCGGCCAGGGTGTCGAGCAGCTCCTGCAGGGTGGGTACGGGCTGCGCGGGGCCGGGGCCGGCGGTGACCCGCAGCGAGGCGATCTGTTCGTACGTCAGGTCGGCGACGCTGCCGTGGCCGTCGGTGACGCGGTCGACGGTGTCGTCGTGCATCAGGACGGGGACGCCGTCGCGGGTGGTGCGGACGTCGGTCTCCAGCCAGTCCGCTCCGCCGTCGAGGGCGGCGCGGAAGGCGGCCATGGTGTTCTCGGGGGCGGTGCGCGGTGCGCCGCGGTGCCCGGCGACGGCGGGTGCGGGGCAGGGCGGTGCGTCCGGCCCGGCGGTCGCGGTGCGGACGCTGTCGACGGGCAGGACGAACGCGGTGATCACCAGGGTGGCGGCGAGTACCGTCGCGGCCCGGGAGGCGGGGGTGGTCCGGGTGGTCCGGACGGTCCGCTGCGGGGTCTCCATGCCCGGGATGATGGGCCGGTGGGCGGGCCGATCCGCGGCCCTTCCCGGGATGATGGGCCGCTCGGGTCAGGATGTCCGCCCGTCGGGGTGAACGGGCCGGTGCGCGGCTGACGGACCGTCCGGCCGGCGCCGTCCGGGTCCTCTCCCGCCCGGGTCCTCTCCCGTCCCGCCCGGGCCGTGGCCGGGCCGTGGCCGGTCCGGGTCTCAGACCTCGTCCGGTCCGGTGAAGCCGGGCGCCGTGTAGCCGGGGCCGGTGAACTCGGCGGTGCGGGGTTCCCGGCCCTCGGGGTCGGTGAGGCCCTCGACGCCCGGGCTGGTGAAGCTCGCGCTGCTGTAGCCGGGCCGGCTGTAGCCGGGGCTGAGCATCTCGGGAGGCACGGGCCGTCCGGCGGGGTGGGTGGAGAGCGCCGGGTCGGAGCCGAGGTTGGCGTGCAGGTAGGGCAGCAGGGCGCGGTCGAGCAGGGCGGTGTGCCAGGCGCGGCGGGCCTCGGCGACGTCGGCGGCGAGCTGCGGGTCCTGTCCGGCCGGGCCTGCGGAGCTGTCCCGCAGGGCGGTGAGGAGCAGGCCGACGATGCCCACCGCCATGGCGGCGATGCCGATGGCGATGGCGGCCCAGCCCGCGGTGACGACGCTGCGGCCGAGGGGGAGGGCGGGCCGGGCGGCCCGCAGCAGGTAGCCGATGAGCAGCAGCAGGGCTGCGGCGGCCCACGACAGGATCGGGGCGAGCACGGTCAGCACCGGGAAGAGTCCGGCGCCCTCGTCGGCGCGGAGCCGTCCGGAGAGCTCGCTGCCGAGGCCGCCGGCGGCGCGGTCGGGGCGGCCGGAGCGGGCCAGGTCGTCGCGGAGGCCGAGGTAGTGCCGGTACTCGGGGCCGGCCGCGGCGGCCACGGTGTCCGCGGCGAGCATCGCCTTGGTGCGCAGCTGTTCGGCGTTGAGGTGGTGTTCGGGTGTGCGCAGTGCGTCGAGGATGGTGGTGTCGCGCAGTGCTTCGTCGAGGATGCGCTCGTAGTCCGGGCGGTCCTCGGCGAGCAGGTGCGGGGCATCGGTCATGGGGACCCCGTTCCGCTTTTCACGGAGGTGGACTTGTGTGGGCGCGGCGGCCCGGTGGCGGGCGGGCGGTCGCGCGGTGCCTTGATGGTAGGGGCGGGGACCGATGTGCAGACAGTCGCTTTCCGGATTTTCCGTACCGTCAGGGTCGGGTCAGTGTGCGGTCAGCGGCAGTTCAGCCGGTTCATCGACGCTCTGTCAGGTCCGGTGGACGCTGGGTCAGAGGGGGCGTGCCGTCCGGCGTGCCGCGCGGCGGGCTGCGCGGGCAGCCGGCGGCACGCCGTCCCGGGGCGGCTCAGTTGAGCGGCAGCCTGGCGATCAGGAGGCGGCCCTCCATGGTGACGCCGCCGTCCATGGCGATGGCCAGCTCGTCGGCGTAGATGTACGGGCCGGGGACGAGCGGGGGCGCGCCGTCGTCGGCGTGCACGGCGCCGGTGAGGTACGGGATGGGGCTGTGGCCGTGGACGACGCGGTAGCCGCCGAAGGCGGCGAGCAGCTCGTGGACGGTGGCCGGGCCGGTGTCGCCGCGGAAGGCGAAGCGCTTGGTGAAGCGGCGGAAGCAGTCCCACCACTCGTCGGCGCCCTCGTCGGCGAGGAGCTGGTGCACGGCGTCGTTGACGTCGGCGATGGAGGTGCCGTACTCGAGGTAGGCGGTCGTGTCGGAGTGCAGCAGCAGGTGGCCGTCCTCCAGCGCCATGGCGGGCAGGCGGGAGAGCCAGCTGATGTGGTGCGACTCCAGGCGGTCCAGGTCGTGCTGCTGGCCGCCGTTGAGCCGCCAGGCGGCGAGGAAGGAGGCGGTGCCGGCGGTGGACTGCACGGGCTCGTCGCCGTAGCGGGCGGCGCCGAGGAAGAGGAGCTCGTGGTTGCCCATCAGGGCGCGGCAGTAGCCGCCGGCGGCGGCGGCCTCGGCGGCGAGCTGCATGACGAGGTCGATGACGCCGATGCCGTCGGGGCCGCGGTCGGTGAAGTCGCCGAGGAACCAGACCCGGGAGCGGCCGGCCGCCCAGTGGCCGTCGGCGTCGATGAGGGACGCCTGCCGGAGGGCGGCGTGCAGTTCGTCGAGGTAGCCGTGGACGTCGCCGATGACGTAGAGGGGCCCGGGGGCCTCGCCGGGTTCGGGCTGGGGGTACGGGAAGTTGACCGTCTCGGTCAGCGGGAGGCCGAGCTCGATGGTGGGCGGGTCCTCGCGCTGGACGGCGGGCGCGGGGGCGTCGGCCCCGGCGGGAAGGTCCTGGGCGTCCTGCCGGAGGGTGCCGAGCTGCACGGTCGGCTCGCTGCCGGGGTGGCCCTGCGGATCGTCGGCGTGCCAGTGCTGTTCGAGGTAGTGGGCGCCGCCGTAGCCGCTGTATGTCTCGTCGTAGCCGTAGCCGGCGGCGGGCTCCGCGGGTTCGTAGTAGGAGCCGTACGGGAGCACGTCGAGGTCCTGGTGGTGGCGGGGGCCTGAGTGGGGCTGTTCAGGCCCGGGGAAGCGGTCCTCGGGTGTCATTCGACCATCATAGGAAGCCCGCTCTCCCGGCGTCCTCACCTGGTGGGCATCCAATCCTTCGGGGCGTCACCGGGCCGGGCCGGAGGGCCCGGTCCGACCCGGTCTGTGGTGGTCCGGACCTCGTGACCGTGCGGGGTGCGCCCGCTACTCGTCGCCGGGGGTCCGGGGCGGGCTGACCGTGGTGCGGGGGCTGCGGCGTTGCGAGGACGCCCGGACGAACAGTTCGGTGGGCATGAGGGTGCCGGGCGGCGGGCCGGTGCCGGCGGTGCGGAAGCGGGGCGGGAAGAGCCGGTTGGTGTCGGTGCCGCCGCGGGGGTCGACTCCCTCGATGGCGTCGATCAGGAGGTTGACCACGGTGGTGCCGATCTTGCGGGGCTTGAGGGAGAGGGTGGTGATCGGGGGTTCGGTGCCGGCGTACACGTCGCTCTCGCTGCAGCAGACGAGCAGCAGGTCGTCGGGGACGCGCAGGCCGTAGCGCCGGGCGGCGGCGAGCAGGTCGGTGCCGTTGGGGTCGAAGAGTCCGTAGACCGCGTCGGGGCGGTCGGGGCGGGCGAGGAGCCGGTCGGCGGCGACGGCGCCGGCGGCGGGGTCGTGGGCGGGGTAGGTCTCGTACACCGGGTCCTGGCCGACGCGGGCGCACCAGCCGAGGTAGGCGTCGGTGGAGAGCCGGGTGTAGGTGTCGGTGCTGGTGCCGGTGAGCAGGCCGATGCGGCGGGCGCCGGCCTCGGAGAGGTGGTCGAGGATGTCGAGGACGGCCGCCTCGTGGTCGTTGTCGACCCAGGCGGTGACGGGGCAGTTGCCGGGCTTGCCGTCGCTGACGACCGGCACGCCGGACCGGTAGAGCTCGGTGACGAGGGGGTCCTGGTCGGGTGGGTCGATGACGACGGTGCCGTCGAGGGCGATGTTGCCCCAGACGTCGTGCCGGGAGGAGGCGGGCAGGACGACGAGCGCGAAGCCGCGGCTGAGCGCCGCGCTGGTGGCGGCCCGCGCCATCTCGGCGAAGTAGGCGAACTCGGTGAAGGTGAAGGGCTCCTCGCCGTAGGTGGTGACCGTCAGGCCGATGAGGCCCGAACGGCCGGTGCGCAGGGTGCGGGCCGCGGCTGAGGGTCGGTAGCCCAGGCGCTCGGCGACCTCGCGCACCCGGCTTCTGGTGTCGTCGGGAAGACGGCCCTTTCCGTTCAGGGCGTCGGAGACCGTGGTGATCGACACTCCGGCGGCTGCCGCCACGTCCCGGATGCCGGCCCGCTCCAGACGCCGAGAGGTGGGTCGCCGACCGCTCTGGTTGGCTGCTGCTGTCATGGCGGACCGATCGTATGGCGCGCCGCCCGGGGCTGTGACCGGCGCAGGCCATCGCCGTGAAGATACGTTTTTTCAAGAGCTTGCAGGGATCGCTTCCTTCGATGTCGCCGCAGATTCGGGCCTGTTACCTCTGACATGTGCCGTAGGAACGCGGCAGAATGGCTGATCTGCATCTGTCATCCGAACGAGCAACTCACCCGCATGGGTGAGCCCGGTCGGTATCGTTCGGGGCACCCGACCGGGGTGGCGTGCGGGTGGCGCACGACCCCCGGGCCCCATGGCGCGCCACCCGGGCAGACCCCCGGGGCCAGCACAGAAGGAGAACGACCGTGAGCGGTACCGCAGCGCAGGGCCCCCGGCTGAGGCCGTCCCTGGACGGCATCCCCACCTACAAGCCGGGCAAGCCGGCCGGTGCCGACTCCTACAAGCTGTCGTCCAACGAGAACCCGTACCCGCCGCTGCCCGGCGTGCTGGAGGCGGCCACCGCCGCCGCGGGCTCGTTCAACCGGTACCCGGACATGGCCGTCACCGGCCTCACCGAGGAGCTCGCCACCCGGTTCGGCGTACCGGCCGAGCACATCGCCACCGGCACCGGTTCGGTCGGCGTCGCGCAGTCCCTGGTGCTCGCCGCGGCGGGCCCCGGCGACGAGGTGATCTTCGCCTGGCGCTCCTTCGAGGCCTACCCGATCATCGTGCAGGTCGCCGGTGCCACCCCGGTGCCCGTCCCGCTCACCGCCGACGAGCAGCACGACCTCGACGCGATGCTCGCCGCGATCACCGACCGCACCCGCCTGATCTTCGTCTGCAACCCGAACAACCCCACCGGCGCGGTCATCCACCGCGCCGAGCTGGAGCGCTTCCTCGACGCGGTGCCCGGCGACGTGCTCGTCGTGGTCGACGAGGCGTACATCGAGTTCATCCGCGACGCCGAGGTGCCGAACGGCATCGACCTCTACCGCGACCGCCCGAACGTCTGCGTGCTCCGCACCTTCTCCAAGGCGTACGGCCTGGCCGGCCTGCGGGTCGGCTTCGCCGTGGCGCACGAGCCGGTCGCGTCCGCGCTGCGCAAGACCGCCGTGCCGTTCGGCGTCAGCCAGCTCGCCCAGGACGCCGCGGTCGCCTCGCTGCGCGCCGAGGAGGCGCTGCTGGAGCGTGTCGAGGCGCTGGTCGCCGAGCGCAGCCGGGTGCTGGCCGGGCTCCGCGCCCAGGGCTGGACGGCCGTCGACTCGCAGGCCAACTTCGTCTGGCTGCGGCTCGGCGCGCGCACCCTCGACTTCGCCGCCGCGTGCGCGGCCGCCGGTGTCGTCGTCCGGCCGTTCCCCGGTGAGGGCGTGCGCGTGTCGATCGGCGAGGCCGAGGGCAACGACCTCTTCCTGGTGACCGCCGAGGCCTTCCGCAAGGAGCTGTAGGGCCACCCCTGCGGCACTCCCGGACCCGAGCAGGGGCCCCGGCCGGCGACGGCGGCGGGCCCCTGCGGCGTTCCACCGGCCGCCCGCCGGGCCCGAGATTCAGAAAGCGGCCGTAAATCCTGGGAACTCCCTGGGAGGTCGATCAACGGTTCATCAGAACGAGGTATCGGGCGTCCCCCTCCTGTCCCGGAACGGACGGATTGTCCGTATTGCTGGGTTCAGCCGGCTCCCAGCCGGGGGCCAGGAAGGTGCAAGAGCACCGGGCGAAGCTGTCCGCCATGAAGGTGCTCCCGCGACGGCGTGGTGCCGTACTCGTCAACTTTGCGCTCGGCGTGGCCCTGTTGGGCGGGGCCGCCCTGGCGTACACCACCCTGGATTCCGGGACGAGCTCCGCCGCGAGCGCGACTCGTACCCGGACCGCGACCGTGGCGAAAGGCACGGTCCTGGCCACGGTGTCCGGTTCGGGCACCCTGGCTTCCCCCTCCGACTCCGGTCAGGACTTCGTGACCGGCGGCAAGGTGACCTCGGTCAAGGTCGAGGTCGGTGACACGGTCAAGAAGGGCCAGGTGCTCGCCACCGTCGACACCACCGCCGCCCAGCAGGACGTCGACGCCGCCGAGGCCGCCCTGACCACGGCCAAGGCCAACCTCACCAAGGCGAAGGCCGGCGAGACGGTGACCACCACCGCGTCGTCCGGCTCGTCGTCCGGAGGCTCGTCGTCCGGCAGCCGGACCGGCAGCAGCACGCCTGCCACCACCACGACCACGACCACCAAGGTCGACGCCGCGCAGGTCGCCCAGGCCCAGCAGCAGGTCGACACCGCCGAGACCACGCTCACCAACGCCGAGGCCGCCCTGGCGGGCACCACCCTGACCGCCACGGCCGACGGCACCGTCGCCTCGGTCGGCGGCAAGACCGGCGACACGGTCAGCGGCACCGGTACCACCGGCAGCTCCAGCAGCAGCGGCAGCAAGACGAGCAGCACCGGCACCACCGGCAGCAGCACGTCCTCCTCCGCGCCCAGCGGCTTCGTCGTGCTCACCAACCCGTCCGGCATGCAGGTCACCGCCAACTTCTCCGAACTCGACTCGCTCAAGCTCAAGAAGGGCCAGTCGGCGACCGTCACGCTCAACGCGCAGTCCGACACCAAGCTCAACGCCACCGTGCTGTCGGTCAGCTCGCTGCCCAGCTCGTCGAGCGGCAACAGCACCGCCGTCCAGTACGGCGCGGTGCTGCAGATCAGCAGCGACACCAGCAAGCTGCGCACCGGCCTGAGCGCCACCATCTCCGTGACGGTCGGCGAGGCCGACAACGCGCTCTCCGTGCCGACCGCCGCCCTGGCGGGCACCGGCACCAGCCGCACCGCCACCGTCGTCCACGACGACGGCACCAGCGAGCGGATCTCCGTGACCGTCGGCATCGAGGGCGACACCACCGTGCAGGTCGTCGACGGCCTCGCCGAGGGCGACAAGGTGCAGCTGGCCACCACCACCGCCACCACCGGCAACGGCTTCCCGAGCGGCAACTTCCCCGGCGCCGGCGGCGCGGGCGGTGCGGGCGGTGCGGCCGGAGGGCTCGGCGGTGCGGCCGTCGGCGGCACCGGCGGCGGCGCCCGCACCGGGGGCGGCACGCGCTGATGACCGCCACGAAGCCCCCGGTGATCCAGATCCGCCGGGTCACCAAGTCCTACGGCCACGGCGACGCCACCGTGCACGCCCTGCGCGGTCCGTCCGCGCCGGGCACCGGCACGCCGCTCGGCGTCAGCATCGACATCGACGAGGGCGACTACGTCGCGGTGATGGGCAGTTCGGGCTCCGGCAAGTCCACGCTCATGAACATCCTCGGCTGCCTCGACGTGCCGACCTCCGGCCGCTACCTGCTCGACGGCATCGACGTCGGCCACCTCGACGAGGGGCAGCTGTCGCTGGTGCGCAACCGAAAGATCGGCTTCGTCTTCCAGTCGTTCAACCTCGTGCCGCGCACCACCGCGCTCGCCCAGGTCGAGCTGCCGCTCGCCTACGCCGGCGTCCGGGCCGCCGAGCGCCGCAAGCGCGCGCTCGCCGCCCTGGCCCTGGTCGGCCTCGCCGACCGGGCCGGGCACAAGCCCAACCAGCTCTCCGGCGGCCAGCAGCAGCGTGTCGCGGTGGCCCGCGCCCTGGTCACCTCGCCCGCGATGCTCCTCGCCGACGAGCCGACCGGCAACCTCGACTCCCGCTCCACCGAGGAGGTGCTGGCCATCATCGACGGCCTCAACGCATCCGGCCGCACCGTCGTCGTGATCACCCACGAGGACGAGGTCGCCCGGCACGCCAAGCGCGTCGTGCGGCTCGTCGACGGCGAGATCGTGCACGACGTCCGCCAGGCCCCGGTGGGCGGCCCGCCGCCCGCCGTCGCCGCGGGGGTGCACGCATGATCTTCTGGCAGATGATCCGCTTCGCGGTCGGCGGCCTGGCCGCCAACAAGGTGCGGTCCGCGCTCACGATGCTCGGCGTCCTCATCGGCGTCGCCTCGGTGATCCTGCTGCTGGCGGTCGGCAACGGCTCGTCCGAGGCGGTGAAGGACTCCATCACCTCCCTCGGCACCAACTCGCTGACGGTCTCCTCCAGCAGCCTGCGCGGCTCCTCCGGCAGTGCCAAGGCCCTGACCGTCGCCGACGCCAAGGCCCTCGCCACGGACGCCGACACCACCGCGATCAAGTCCGTCGCCCCGGTGGTCACCACCAGCGGCACCGCGCTGTACGGCGACATCTCGTACCAGCCGGGCTCGATCGTCGGCACCTACCCGGCGTACTTCGAGACCGCCAACCAGAAGGTGACGGACGGCGACTACTTCTCCAACGACGACGTGCTCAACTCCCGCAAGGTGGCCGTGATCGGCTCCACCACCGCCAAGCAGCTCTTCGACACCGAGGAGCCGGTCGGCAAGCGGATCGTCATCGGCGGCACCCCCTTCACCGTGGTCGGCGTGCTCGCCACCAAGGGCTCCACCGGATTCAACGACCCGGACGACGTCGTGATCGCCCCGCTGCCGACCGTGCAGAACGCCTTCACCGGCTTCGGCTCGGTCAGCCAGATCCTGGTGCAGGCCGCGTCGGCCGAGGCCACCACCGAGGCGCAGAGCGACATCACCCGGATCCTGATGGGCACGCACGCCATCACCGACGCCACCAAGGCCGACTTCCGGATCAGCAACCAGGCGTCGCTGCTCACCGCCCGCGAGTCCACCACCAAGACGTTCACCGTGCTGCTCGGCGCGGTGGCCGCGATCTCGCTGCTGGTCGGCGGCATCGGCATCACCAACATCATGCTCGTCACCGTCGCCGAACGGACCCGGGAGATCGGCATCCGCAAGGCGCTCGGCGCCCCCCGCGGCGTCATCCTCGGGCAGTTCCTCACCGAGTCCACCCTGCTCTCGGTGATCGGCGCCGGCCTCGGCGTCGCCGCCGGAACGATCGGCTCGCACTTCTCGATCGTCGGCATCAAGCCGGTGATCATCCCGGAGTCCGTCCTCGGCGCGTTCGGCATCGCCGTGGCCATCGGACTGTTCTTCGGCAGCTACCCCGCCGGCCGGGCCGCGTCGCTGCGCCCGATCGAAGCCCTTCGCCACGAGTGACCCAGGAGAAGCCAGCCATGACCAGCCACAACGACCCCGGCCTGACGGCGGGCGCACAGGAGCCCGCCGAGCTGCTGGCCTCGGGGCCCGACGCCCGGGACATCAGCGCGGAGATCGCCGCCCCGCCCCGCCGCAAGCTGCCCTGGCCGACGCTGGCCCTGGCCGGCGCGGTGATCGCGGTGCTGTCCTTCGCGGGCGGCGCCTGGTACCAGAACGACAGCGGCACGGGCGGCGGCCAGCAGGCCGCCGGCGGGCGCGGGCAGGCCCCGGGCGGGATGGGCGGCTACGGCGGCTTCGGCGCGGCGGGCGGCTACGGCGGCCGGGCCGGCGGCACCGGCAACGTGCCCGGCGGCACCGGCAACGCGGCGGGCGCCGGCTTCACCCGCGGCACCGTCACCTCGGTGGACGGCACCACCGTCTACCTGACCGACGCCTCCGGCAACACCGTCAAGGTGACCACCGGCGACACCACGAAGGTCACCCTCAACAAGGAGGGCAAGGTCGCCGACCTCCAGCCGGGCCAGACCGTGACCGTCGTCGGGCAGAAGGGCAGCGACGGCACCTACACCGCCACCCAGCTCTCCGAGGGTGCGGCGGCGGGCGGGTTCGGCGGGGCCCGCGGCACCACGGCCGGCGGCGCCGGTGCGGCTCCCGGTGGCGCTCCGGGCGCCGGGAACGGCTGACCCCGGGAACGGCTGACCCCGGGAACGGCTGACCCCAGGGACGGCTGATCCCCAGGAACGAGCGGGCCCGGTTCGGTGGACCGGGCCCGCTTCTGCCGTTCCGCCGCCGGGCGGGCCGGAACGACGGGCCGGAACGACGGGCCGGAACGACGCGCCGGAACGACGCGCCGGAGCGTCGGGCCGCCGTCGGGGCGGCGGGCGGGCGGCGGACGGGGTGGCCGGGAGAGCGCGACACGCGGCATACCATGATGAAAGCCACAATCATCCAACTTTCATCAACCCCGCATAGCCTTCCCGGGCTATCGTCCGATGAGAAGAAATCGTGAGGACCGGGAGGCTCAGGACTCGTGTCAGGGACAGTGCAGATCGCGGGCGGCACGACCGCCGCACCCGGTGAGGCGTTCCTGCTGGTCGTCGACGACGAACCGAACATCCGCGAGCTGCTCTCCGCCAGCCTGCGGTTCTCCGGCTTCAGGGTCGCCTCGGCCGCCACCGGCGAGGAGGCGCTCGCCGCCGTCGCCGCCGAACGGCCCGACCTCGTGGTGCTCGACGTGATGCTCCCCGACCTCGACGGCTTCACCGTCGTCGAGCGGCTCCGCGACCAGACGCAGTGGCCCGCCGCCGGCGAGCACGTGCCCGTGCTCCTGCTCACCGCCCGGGACGGCACCGGCGACAAGGTCCAGGGCCTGGCCCTCGGCGCGGACGACTACGTCACCAAGCCGTTCAGCCTGGAAGAGCTGATCGCCCGCATCCGGGCCATCCTGCGCCGCGCCGGCGGCCCGAGCGAGGACGGCCGCCTCATCGTCGCCGACCTCACGCTCGACCCCGTCGCGCACGAGGTCACCCGGGCCGGCCGGACGGTCTCGCTCTCCCCCACCGAGTTCAAGCTGCTGCACTACCTCATGGCCAACGTCGGCCGGGTGGTCTCCAAGGCGCAGATCCTCGACCACGTGTGGGCCTACGACTTCGGCGGGGACCTCTCCATCGTCGAGTCGTACATCTCCTACCTGCGCCGCAAACTCGACTCCGGCACCCCCGTGCACGGCCCCAAGCTGATCCACACGGTGCGGGGCATCGGCTACGCCCTGCGCCGCCCGCCGCAGGGCTGACGGGTGGCCCGGCTCTCGCTGCGTGTCCGGCTCCTCGTCCTGGCCCTGCTGCTCGTCACCACCGGCCTGGTGGTCAGCGACACCCTCGTGATCGGCACGGTGGAGTCCCAGCTGGTGGACCGCACCGACCAGCAGCTGGAACGCTACGGCGAGCCGCTCTCCCGGCGCGTCCCCGGCCGCCCGGCGGCGACGGCCGGCCAGACCACGGGCACGAGTGCGGCCACCGGCACCGGCACCGGCACCGGCAGGGGTGCGGCCACGGGACAGGCGGCCGGCACCGGTACCGGCGCGGGCACCGGCCAGGGCGCCGGACGGCGCATCACGCAGTTCCTGCCCAGTCAGTACGTCGTCCACTACCTCGCCGCCGACGGCGGCCTGCAGGTGGTGCTCCGCCAGCCGATCTCGGAGTCCGACGCGGCCCCCGCCCTCGGCCGGCTGACCGGCGCCGCCCTGGCGGCCCGGCAGCGGGCCGCCTTCGACGTCCCGGCCGAGCACGGCTCGGGCACCTGGCGGGTCCTGGTGCTGCCCGTCGACCCGGTCGCCGCCACGGCGGCCGGCGCCGCGACCACCACCCCGCTGCCCTCGTACGTGCTGGTCGCTGTGTCGCTGGACGACGTCGAGGAGACCGTCGACCGGCTGCGCACCGCCTTCCTCGCGATCGGCGGCGCCGTGCTGCTGCTCATCGCCGTGCTCGGCCTGTTCGCCGTACGCGCCGGGCTGGCCCCGCTGCGCCGGATCGAGGAGGGCGCCGCCCGGATCGCCGCGGGCGAACTCTCGCACCGGATGCCGGAGCTGGCCGCCGGTACGGAGGTCGGCCGGCTGTCGGCGGCACTGAACGGCATGCTGGCGCAGATCGAGGCGGCGTTCGCGGTGCGCGCGGAGTCGGAGGCGCGGATGCGCCGGTTCGTCGCGGACGCCTCGCACGAGCTGCGCACCCCGCTGGCGGGCATCCGGGGCTTCGCCGAGCTGCACCGGATGGGCGCGCTGCCGGACACCGACCGGGCGATGGACCGGATCGAGGCCGAGGCGGTGCGGATGGGCGGCCTCGTCGAGGACCTGCTGATGCTGGCCCGCCTCGACGAGGAGCGCCCGCTCGACCTCGCGCCGATGGACCTGCGCACCCTCGCCGCCGACGCCCTGCACGACCTGACGGCGCTCGACCCGGGCCGCCCGGTCTCGCTGACCGGGCCGGACGGCACCGGCGCCCCGCAGGCCGCGCCGGTGCTGGGCGACGAGGCCCGGCTGCGGCAGGTGGTGACCAACCTGGTGGGCAACGCGGTCAAGCACACGCCGCCGGGCACCGCGGTGCGGATCGGCGTGGGCTCGGCCGACGGCGGCTGCCTGCTGGAGGTCGCCGACCGCGGACCCGGCCTGGCGGAGCATCAGGCGCTCCAGGTCTTCGAGCGGTTCTACCGGGTGGACGCCTCGCGGACGCGCCGGGAGGGCGGGGGAGCGGGGCTCGGCCTCGCCATCGCCTCGGCCCTGGTGCACGCGCACGGCGGCACCCTGACCCTGGACACCGCCCCGGGCGCCGGCGCGGCCTTCCGGGTGCGCCTGCCGCGCCAGGCCTGACCCGCGCCAGGTCCGACCCGTACGGATCCGGTCCGCGCCGGACCCGGTCCGCCGCGGGGTTCCCGGCCCGCGGTGGCCGCGCGCCGTGGCAGCACCGGACGGCGGCTGTCAAGTGCCGTGCCGTCGAAGGTCCGTGCCGCCCCGTTGCTTGTGACCCTCGACCGTCTCATCGGATCATCCGACAGGCGGACCAGCAGAGATGTCCGCCGGTCCGAAAAGCACACCCCGCCGATTCGGCCTCCGCGGGCATGGTGCATACTGCGCTTGTGAACGTGTTCACTTTCACAAGCGGGCAAGCTTGGCATGTTTCGGTGCATGTGCGTGCTAAGGACGGATCTGTCCGACACGAGCGATTTCGACAGGAGCGGGTGCAGTGGACCTAGCAATCGCACACGAGACCGTTGCGCGATGGCAGTTCGGTATCACCACCGTCTACCACTTCCTCTTCGTGCCCCTGACCATCAGCCTGGCCGCCTTCGTCGCGGGCCTGGAGACGGCCTGGGTGCGCACCGGTCGGGAGAAGTACTTCCACGCCACCAAGTTCTGGGGCAAGCTCTTCCTGATCAACATCGCCATGGGCGTGGTCACCGGCATCGTCCAGGAGTTCCAGTTCGGCATGAACTGGTCCGACTACTCGCGCTTCGTCGGTGACGTCTTCGGCGCCCCGCTCGCGATGGAGGCGCTGATCGCCTTCTTCTTCGAGTCGACCTTCATCGGCCTGTGGATCTTCGGCTGGGACCGGCTGCCCAAGAAGATCCACTGCGCCTGCATCTGGATGGTCGCGATCGGCACCGCGCTCTCCGCGTACTTCATCCTCGCGGCCAACTCCTGGATGCAGCACCCCGTCGGCTACCGGGTCGACCCGGTCACCGGCAAGGCCCAGCTCACCGACATCGGCCGGGTGCTGTTCCAGAACACCACGCTCGTCCAGGTCTCCCACACCCTGACCGCGGCCTTCCTCACCGGAGCGGCCTTCGTCGTCGGCATCGCCTCGTACCACCTCTGGCGGTCCAAGCGCGGCAAGGTGCCGGACGGCCGGAAGACCGCGGCCATGCGCACCTCGCTGCGGGTCGGCCTGGCCATGGCCGTCGTCGCCGGCCTCGGCACCGCCGTCAGCGGCGACTCGCTCGCCAAGGTGATGTTCGAGCAGCAGCCGATGAAGATGGCCGCCGCCGAGGCCCTGTGGGACACCCAGGCACCCGCCCCGTTCTCGATCTTCGCGGTCGGCGACGTCTCCGAGGGCCACAACTCGGTCGAGCTGGAGATCCCGGGGATACTGTCCTTCCTCGCCCACAGCGACTTCTCCACCGCCGTCCCCGGCATCAACGACACCGCCGCCGCCGAGGCCGCGAAGTACGGCGGGCAGCCCGAGGACTACATCCCCAGCATCTTCGTCACCTACTGGGGCTTCCGCCTCATGATCGGCTTCGGGATGTCCTCCTTCGTCGCCGCGCTGATCGGCCTGTGGACCACCCGGCGGAGGTTCTGGCTCGCCGAGGAGTACCGCACCGGCGAGGAGGAGGCGCCCCGCCTGATGCTGACGAAGCACCGGGAGATGAGCACCTTCTTCACCCGGTGGAGCTGGCGGATCGGCATCCTCACCATGGGCTTCCCGCTGATCGCCAACAGCTTCGGCTGGATCTTCACCGAGATGGGCCGTCAGCCCTGGGTCGTCTTCGGCCTCATGAAGACCGCCGACGCCTCCTCCCCCAGCGTCGGCGTCGGGATGCAGACCGCCGGCCTGGTCACCCTCACCGCGCTGTACGCGATCCTCGCGGTCATCGAGGTCGGACTGCTCGTCAAGTACGCCAAGCCGGGGCCGGACACCTCCGAGCGGCCGCCCGCGCAGGATCCCGTCCTCCGTGGCCCGTCCGGCGGCGACGACGCCGACAAGCCCCTCGCCTTCGCCTACTGAGGACGGAAACGGCATGCACCTCCACGACCTCTGGTTCATCCTCATCGCCGTCCTCTGGACCGGCTACTTCTTCCTCGAAGGCTTCGACTTCGGCATCGGCATCCTCACCCGGCTGCTCGCCCGCGGCACCACCGAGCGGCGCGTCCTCATCAACACCATCGGCCCGGTCTGGGACGGCAACGAGGTCTGGCTGCTCACCGCGGGCGGCGCCACCTTCGCGGCCTTCCCCGACTGGTACGCCACGCTGTTCAGCGGCTTCTACCTCCCGCTGCTGATCATCCTGGTCTGCCTGATCGTCCGCGGCGTCGCCTTCGAGTACCGCGCCAAGCGCACCGAGGAGCGCTGGCAGCGCAACTGGGAACAGGCCATCTTCTGGACCTCCCTCCTCCCCGCCTTCCTGTGGGGCGTCGCCTTCGCCAACATCGTCCACGGCGTCGACATCGACGCGCAGAAGAACTACACCGGCACCTTCTGGGACCTCCTCAGCCCGTACGCGATCCTCGGCGGCCTCACCACCCTCGTGCTGTTCACCTTCCACGGCGCGGTCTTCGCCGCGCTCAAGACGGTCGGCGACATCCGCACCCGGGCCCGTGCCCTCGCGCTCCAGCTCGGGCTCGGCGCCGCCGTCCTCGCCGCCGTGTTCCTGATCTGGACCCAGGCGCACTCCGGCGACGCCTGGAGCCTCGCCGCCCTCGTCGTCGCCGTGGCCGCCCTGCTCGGCGCCCTGGCGGCCAACCAGGCCGGCCGCGAGGGATGGGCGTTCGGGCTGTCCGGCGCGACGATCGCCGCCACGGTCGCGATGCTCTTCCTCGCGCTCTTCCCCGACGTCATGCCCTCCACCCTCGACCCGGCGTGGAGCCTCACCGTCGAGAACTCCGCCTCCTCGCCCTACACGCTCAAGGTCATGACGGTCGTCGCGCTCGTCTTCACCCCGATCGTGCTGCTCTACCAGGCCTGGACGTACTGGGTGTTCCGCAAGCGGATCGGCGTCCAGCACATCCCCGCGGCCGCGCAGCACCGATGAAGCCCGTCGACCCCCGGCTGCTGCGGTACGCCGCCGCCACCCGCGCCTTCCTCGCCGGCTCCGTCCTGCTCGGCGGGGCCGGCGCGGTCCTCACCGTCGTCCAGGCCGGCCTGATCGCCGAGATCGTCGTCCGCGCCTTCCAGCAGCACGCGTACGGCCTCACCGGTCCGCTGCTCGCCCTCGCCGCCACCGCGGCCGGGCGGGCCGCGGTGGCCTGGCTGACCGAGCTGACCGCGCACCGCTCGGTCGCCCGGGTCAAGTCCGAGCTGCGCAGCCGGCTCCTGGCGCACGCCACCGCCCTCGGCCCCGACCGCCTCGACGCCCGCCGCACCGGGGAGCTCGCCACCCTCGCCACCCGCGGCATCGACGCGCTCGACGACTACTTCGCCCGCTACCTCCCGCAGCTGGCCCTCGCCGTCGTCGTGCCCGCCGTGGTGCTCGCCCGCGTCCTCGGCGCCGACTGGGCCTCGGCCGCGATCATCGCCGGCACCCTGCCGCTGATCCCGCTGTTCATGGTGCTGATCGGCCTCGCCACGCAGTCCCGGATGGACCGCCAGTGGGAGCACCTCGCCCGGCTCTCCCACCACTTCCTCGACGTCGTCGCGGGCCTGCCCACCCTCAAGGTGTTCGGCCGCGCCAAGGCCCAGGCCCGCACCATCGCGAGGATCACCGACGACCACCGCCGCGCGACGATGCGCACCCTGCGGATCGCCTTCGTCTCCTCCTTCGCCCTGGAACTGCTCTCCACGCTCTCCGTCGCCCTGGTCGCCGTCGGGATCGGCTTCCGGCTCGTCGACGGCACCCTCGGCCTGGAGACCGGCCTGCTGGTACTCGTCCTCGCCCCCGAGGTGTACCTGCCGATCCGCCAGGTCGGGGCGCTCTACCACTCCAGCGCCGAGGGCCTCACCGCCGCCGGGCAGGTCTTCGAGGTGCTGGAGACCCCGCTGCCCGCCGCCGGCCGCCGGCCCGCCCCCGCCCTCGGCACCGCCGTGATCACCCTCGACGGCGTCACCGTCACCCGGCCCGGCCGTGCCGCGCCCGCGCCCGACGGTGCCACCCTCACCCTGCGGCCCGGCACCACCACCGCCCTCACCGGCCCCAGCGGCTCCGGGAAGTCCACCCTGCTCGCCGTCCTCCTCGGCCTGACCGCGCCCGACGCCGGCACCGTCCGCGTCGCCGGGCACGACCTCGCCGACCTCGACCCCGCCACCTGGCGGCAGCAGATCGCCTGGGTGCCCCAGCACCCGCACCTCTTCGCCGGCACCGTCGCCGACAACGTCCGGCTCGCCCGGCCGGAGGCCACCGACGCCGAGGTGCACGCCGCCCTCGCCGCCGCCCACGCCCTCGACTTCGCCGACCCCGCCGCGACCGTCGGCGAGGGCGGCGCCGGGTTCTCCGCGGGCCAGCGGCAGCGCCTCGCCCTCGCCCGTGCCCTGCTCGCCGACCGGCCGCTGCTGCTGCTCGACGAGCCCACCGCCCACCTCGACGGTGCGAGCGAGGCCGCGGTCGTCGAGGCCGTCCGCGCCCTGCGCGGCACCCGCACCGTGCTCCTCGTCGCCCACCGGCCCGCGCTGCTGGCCGCCGCCGACCACCGGCACCACCTGCCCGGCCCGGCCGTCCCCGCATCGGCCGTCCCGCACGCCGACGTCCCGCACGCCGACGTCCCCGCCGCCCGCACCCCCGTCGCCGTACGGCCCCGGCCCGCCGGGCCGGCGGAGACCGAACCGGCCCCCGCCACCCGGCCCCGGCTGGCCTCGGCGGTGCTGCTCGGCACCCTGGCCCTCGGCTGCGCGGTCGCGCTGCTCGGCACCTCCGGCTGGCTGATCTCGCGCGCCTCCCAGATGCCGCCCGTGCTGTACCTCATGGTCGCCGTCACCTCCGTGCGCGCCTTCGGCATCGGCCGCTCCGTCTTCCGGTACGCCGAGCGGCTGGTCTCCCACGACGCCGTCCTGAAGGCGCTCGCCGGCATCCGCACCGACGTCCACCGCCGCCTCGAACGCCTCGCCCCGGCCGGCCTGCCCGCCTTCCGCCGCGGCGACCTGCTCGCCCGGCTGGTCGCCGACGTCGACGCCGTCCAGGACCACCACCTGCGCTGGCGGCTGCCCGCCGCCGTCGCCCTGCTCGTGTCGGCGGGCTCGGCCGCCGCCCTCGGCCTGCTGCTGCCCGCCGCCGGGGCGGTCCTCGCCGTCGGGCTGCTGCTCGCCGGCGCCGCCGTCCCCGCGCTCGCGACCCGGCTCTCCGGCCGCGCCGAACGCCGCCGCGCCACCGCCCGCGGCGAGCTCGCCACCGCCGTCGTCGACACCCTCACGGGCACCGCCGAGCTCACCGTCGCCGGCGCCCTGCCCCGGCGGCTCGCCGCCGCCGGCGCCGCGGACGCCCGCCTCACCGCCCTCGACGCCCGCTCCGCCGCCGGTGCCGCCCTCGGCGCCGGCCTCACCGCGCTCGTCACCGGCGCGACCCTCGTCGCGAGCGCCGCCGTCGGTGTGCACGGCGTGGCCACCGGCGCCCTGCCCGGGGTGTGCCTGGCCGTCGTGGTCCTCACCCCGCTCGCCGCGTTCGAGGCGGTCGCCGGCATGCCCACCGCCGTCCGGTACCGCGAGCGCAGCCGCACGGCCTGCGCCCGGCTGGACGAGGTGCTCGCCGCCCCCGTCCCCGTCGTGGAGCCGGACGCCCCCGCCCCGCTGCCCGCCGAGGTGCTGCCCGTCACCGTCCGCGGCCTCGCCGCCCGCTGGCCCGGGCAGCAGCGGGACGCCCTGCACGGCATCGACCTCGACCTGACCGCCGGCCGCCGGATCGCCGTCGTCGGCCCGTCCGGCTCCGGCAAGACCACCCTCGCCCACGCCCTGCTCCGCCTGCTCGACCAGCACGCCGGCACCGTCACCCTCGGCCCGGCCGCCGCCGACACCCGCACCCTCGACGGCGACGACGTCCGCCGCGTCATCGGCCTCTGCGCCCAGGACGCCCACGTCTTCGACAGCTCGCTCCGCGAGAACCTGCGCCTCGCCCGCCCCGACGCCGACGAGCCGGACCTGCACGGAGCCCTCGCCGCCGCCCGGCTCCTCGACTGGACGGACACCCTGCCCGACGGCCTCGACACCATGGTCGGCGAACACGGCGCACGCCTCTCCGGCGGCCAGCGGCAGCGCCTCGCCCTCGCCCGCGCCCTCCTCGCGGACTTCCCCGTCCTCGTCCTCGACGAGCCCGCCGAACACCTCGACCTGCCCACCGCCGACGCCCTCACCGCCGACCTCCTCGCCGCCACCGCGGGCCGCACCACCCTGCTCGTCACCCACCGCCTCGCCGGACTCGACGACAGCACCGTCGACGAGGTGATCGTGCTCGACGGCGGCCGCGTCGCCGAACGCGGCCGCTGGTCGGAACTGACCGCACGCCAGGACGGCCTGCTCGCCGCCCTCCACCGCCGCGAACAGGCCGCCGACCTCCTCGCCGCCCCCGCCCCCGCCCTCACGGGGTGACCACGGCCGACGGGCCCGCCCCGCCCGCCGGCCGGCCTGATCCGCCGACCGGCCGGCGCGGCCGGGGACGCACCGGGGCCACCCGCCCCCGGCCTCGGGGCGCGACCCGGCCACCGGGCCTAGGCTCGGCCTCATGGAGCCGTCAGCCGAAAACGGACCGCGGGCCGCCCGGGCCTCGCACCGGGTGCCGGAGATCGCCTCGCTCGGGCTGGACACGCTCGTCACCGAGGTCTCCGAGCGCCTGCAGTCCGCGGCGGCCGTCACCGACCGGATGCAGCGCCTGCTGGAGGCCGTCGTCTCGGTCGGCTCCGGCCTCGACCTGCACGCCACCCTGGAACGGATCGCCGCCGGCGCCGCCGAGCTCGTCGACGCCGACTACGCCGCCCTCGGCGTGATCTCCCCGCACGGCACCGGGCTCTCCGACTTCATCCACGTCGGCATCGACGACGCCACCGCCGACCGGATCGGCGGGCTGCCCTCCGGCCGCGGCATCCTCGGCGCCCTCATCGACCGCCCCGAACCCCTCCGGCTGGCCGACCTCCGCGACGACCCGCGCTCCTCCGGCTTCCCGCCGCACCACCCGCCGATGACCTCGTTCCTCGGCGTGCCGATCCGGGTGCGCGGCGAGGTCTTCGGCAACCTCTACCTCACCGAGAAACAGGGCGGCGGCGCCTTCACCCCCGAGGACGAACAGGTGGTGCTGGCCCTCGCCACCGCCGCCGGCGTCGCCATCGAGAACGCCCGCCTCTACGAGGAGGGCCGCCGGCGCGAACGGTGGATCGCCGGTGCGGCCGCCGTCACCACCGCCCTGCTCTCCGCCGACGAGGCCGAGGTGGCGCTCACCGTCGCCGCCGAGCAGGTCCGCGAGCTCGCCGACGGTGCGCTCGGCATGATCCTGCTGCCCGCCGGCAGCGGCCAGATGCGGGTCGCCCACGCCTCCGGCGAGGCCGCCGGGTACGTCCGCGGCGAACTCATGCCGGAGGGCAGCTTCGCCGGACGCCTGCTGGCCGGCGAGAGCGTCCACTTCGAGGACATGTCCACCGACCCGGGCGTGGTGATCCGGCTCGCCCGCCGCTTCGGCCCGTCGCTGGCGGTGCCGATGGTGTCCGCCGGGCGGGTGCTCGGCGGCCTGGCGATCTGGCGCAACCGCGGCACCGTGCCGTTCAGCGAGGGCGAGAAGCAGCTCGCCCAGACCTTCGCCTCGCAGGCCGCCCTCGCCCTCCGGCTCGCCGAGGGCCAGCGCGACCAGCAGCGCCTCGCCGTCTTCCAGGACCGCGACCGCATCGCCCGCGACCTCCACGACCTGGTCGTCCAGCGGCTGTTCGCGACCGGCATGATGCTGGAGGGCGCCGCCCGGCGGGCCGTCGTCCCCGAGGTGCAGGCCGGCATCGGCAAGGCCGTCGACGAACTCGACGCCACCATCCAGGAGGTCCGCACCACCATCTACGCCCTGCAGCACGACACCGGGGACGAACCCGACACGCTGCGCACCCGGGTCCTGCGCGAGGCCAGCCAGGCCGCCGCCGCCCTCGGCTTCAAACCCTCCGTCGGCTTCACCGGCCCGGTCGAGAGCCTCGTCGACGACCGCACGGCCCGCCAGTTGCTCGCCGCGCTCCGCGAGATGCTCTCCAACGCGGCCCGGCACGCCCGGGCCTCCCGGGTGTCGGTCGGGCTCGCCGCCCCCGTCCACCTCGACGACGACGGCCGCCCGGTCACCGACGGCCCGGCCGCCGACGGTCCGGCGGCTGGCAGCCCGGTCACCGGCGGTCCGGCGGCCGGTGGTCCGGTCGCGGCGGAGGGCGGCAGGCCCGGGGTGCTGCTCACCGTCACCGACGACGGCGTCGGCATCCCGGAAGGTGGCCGCCGCAGCGGCCTGCGCAACCTCACCCGGCGTGCCGAGGCCCTCGGCGGAGACACCTGGCACGAACCGGGCCCGCGCGGCCGCGGCACCACCGTCCGCTGGACGGCCCGGCTCTGACGGAGGACCGGTCGTGCCGCCGCCCCGGTCAGGAGTCCGGACGCTCGGCCATCGCGGTCACCCGGCCGGCCTGGTCCAGGGTGAGCTCCCAGGTGCTCCCGGAGAGGCAGGCCGGCGTGTCCGGCCGGCCCGCCAGGCAGGTGCCGAGGTGCTCGACGAGGCGGGTGACCGTCACCTGCTGCGGGGCGCCGGAACCGGCCAGCGTCGCGGTGGCGCCGGTCGCGAGGGTGTACGTCCGCTCCTGGCCGCTCGGCTGCCAGCCGCGTCCGCACGCGTACACCGCGTCCCGGGCGGTGAGCTGCGTCGCCGACGCCGGCCTGCGCTCGACCGCCACCATCCGGTGGCCGCTCGGCACCACCGACGCGCGGCACGACCTCGTCGGCGACGGCGTCGCGGTGGACGTCCGGGTCGACGTCGGGTGCGAGGTCGACCCGGTCTTGTGCGAACCGGACCTGTGCTTGGACTTGCCGCTGCCCGTCCCGCAGGCGGTGAGCGAGAGCGCGGCGGTCACCGCCACGGCGGCGGCGACGACCCGGACGGCTCGGTGCGTGGTCACGATGGTGGATCCCCCCGTCGGTGCGCGGCCGGCCGGCCGCATCTGACGGGCATCCAATCTACCCACCGGACAAGCCCGGTGGCCCGGGAGGCCCGGGATCGGCACAGGATCAGAACAGCGTCTCGATGACCGCCGCCACCCCGTCGTCCTCGTTGCTCACCGTGTGCCGGGCGACCGCCGCGAGCACGTCCGGGTGCGCGTTCGCGACCGCGTACGAGTCACCGGCCCACGCCAGCATCTCCAGGTCGTTCGGCATGTCGCCGAACGCCACCACCTCCGAGCGGTCGATGCCCTGCGCGGTGCACCAGCGGGCCAGCGTGCTCGCCTTCGTCACTCCCGCCGCGCTGATCTCCAGCAGGCTGACCGGGCTCGACCGGGTGATCTCGACCAGATGCCCGGCTGCCTCCCTGGCGAGGGTGAGGAAGAGGTCGGGGGCGAGCGCCGGGTGCTTGGCGAGCAGCTTGAACAGGCCGTCCACCCGGCCCTCCGTGATCAGCTCCTCGGCCGGAGCGACCGGGTGCTCCTTGTCCGACTCCCACATCACCAGGTCGTACTCCGGCTCGCGGGCGAACCCGCCGGGGAACTCGAAGGCGAACGCCGTCCCCGGCAGCCGATCGCGCAGCAGCCCGACGACCGCCAGCGCCTGCTCCACGGCCAGCGGGAACGACTCCAGCAGCTCCCCGCGGTGCACGTCGACCACCGCACCGCCGTTCGAACAGATCGCGACACCGTGGCCGCCGATGTGCCCGCTCAGCTGCGCCATCCAGCGGGGCGGCCGCCCGGTCACGAAGACCACCCGGAGGCCCGCCCGCTCGGCGGCGACGAGTGCCGCCGCCGTCCGGTCGGAGACCGTGCCGCCCCGGCACAGCAGCGTGCCGTCCAGGTCGGTGGCGATCAGGCGGGCACGGTGCGGGGTGCTGCGGTGCGGGGTGGCGGTCACCGCTCCATCTTCGCGCACCGGGCCGACGCCCGGGAGAGGTGAGGAGCGGCCCCGGGCCGACGACGCCACGACGATGCCACGACGACGCCGACGGAACCGGGCGGATCCGCCCCGGGACGCCCGTGACCTCGGTCGAGCCTTTTCACGCATCACGCATCGACCTGCGATGTTCGACCGGTCCAGCCCTTGGTGCTCCTACCCCTGTGAGTCGGTGGGCCAGAACTTGGGCGGGGCGCCGGCAGGATCCGTGATCCGCAAGCGGCTCTGCTGGGACGGGTCGACCGCATTCAGCGAGATCAGGTGCTGGCTGTCTGCCGGCTCAAGTTCGGCCAGGGCATGGGGCAGGCCGGCGCACACGGTGGCGATAGCTGCACCGAGACCCACCAACCCGCCGTGCTTGTGGTTCTGGCGGTACTCGATGCGATGCAGGCCGGACCGGGCGATGGCAACCACCTCCAGCGGGCGGCTCAGTTGCTTCGTGTCGTTCGTGACGACGATCTGAAAGCCGTCCACCGCCGCACGCGTATAGAGGTCCACGTCCCTGGTTCCCGCCCAGCCGCCGAGTTCGGCTACGTGCTCGACGACGTGGTGCTTCAGGAGCAGCCGCACGATCCGTGCCATGGGAAGCGGCACATTCTCGTCGAGCAGCAGCTTCAAGACGCCGCCTGCCGGATTTCCGCATCCTCGTAACTGTCGACGTAGTCGGCGAAGTCCGCTGCGTCGCGCGCTGCCTCTGCTCCGACGCCTGGGTAGTAGTCGCCGATCTGCTCGGGTGGCACGCCGTCCCGGAGGAGAGCGGCCACCTCCGTCACCGGGATGCGCGTCCCTTCGACCACCGGCTCGCCACCTCGCACGGCAGGGTCGATCGACACGTGCGGTCGGGGTTCAAGGAGGTCCGGGATTCGACGGCCACCGCGGTAGAAAGGCGCCAGCACGTCCACCATGTCGTGGATGACGACATTGCCTTTGCTCCGCACGAGGTCCACCGCGTGGTCCGGGTCTGCCAGGTAGATCGTGTCGCCGCCCGCGACAAGCCGGTACGCCGAGAGGTGCTCCCGTTCGTCGAGGCCCTCGCGCAGCATGCTCAGCGCACGCCTGATCTTCTGGAGGGACGCCTCCTCCCGGAGACGGACACAGGCCCGGAGAGCGACCACGTCGCGGAAGGAGTAGAGGACCGGACGGGACGCCGAGATCTCCGGCACCAGGACAGCGCCGCGCTCGCCTGTGGCCCGCCGCCAGTGAGACAGCTGACGCAGAGTGGCGCCCGACAGCGCGGCAGCGAGCTTCGGCTCGTAAGACACGGCGGCACCTCCCAGAACTCACACGACGGCGTACGAGACCGTACTTCATGGTCTCGTACAGCCTGCACGCTTGCCAGGATTTCACCCTCACGGGGACTCGCCGGAGGCCGGGGCTCCGCCGATCCTGCCCTCCCGTAGGGTCGGTTCCATGCGTCTGAGCAGGGTGATCCTGCCCATCCACCGGTGGAGCGAGGGGCAGAAGGTTCGGGTCGTCCCCATCCTGACGGCCGCTGCGACGGTGACCGGGCGGATCTGCCTCGGGGCGCCCGTGACCTCGGTCAATCCTCGTTCACCCATCGCATCCTGACCTGCAAAAACACTCCATCGAGCCGGAACGGGCCTGTCGAGCAGGTCAGATCGACTCGACCGCGATGCGACCGTGGCACAGGCGTCGCAGATCATCGACATCGCTGGTCACCACAGTCACGTCGCCGTGTTCCGCGTGCGCGGTGGCTGCGAGCATTGCGTCGATGGCGTACTTGTGGCCGTGAAACCCCTCGGCTGCCAGTAGCCTGCTCGCCGCACGTGCGATGTCCTCGGTGACGGGGCGCACCTTGGCCAGGGAGACCGCGTGGTCGAACGCCGCCTGCGGCACCTTGGGATCACGCGCCTCCACCAGGGTGGCCGCGCTCGTCACCACCAGAAGATCCAGCGTGCGGGCGACGTCAAGCCACGCAGTCATGTCCCGGTGCCGCCGGGAGAGCTTCGAGAGCGCCTCGCTGTCGAGAACAAGAGTGCCGCTCACGCGGCATCCGCCGGAGCGGCCTTTCCGCGATGGGCGGCGTGGTGCGCGCGGATGCGCTCGGCCCTGGCCGCTACCTCGGCCGGATCCACCGGTCCGTGCTCGGCTTCGGCAGCCTCGATGTACTCGTCGATGGCTTCGCGCTGGAGCTGTCGCTGCACAGCCTCCTCGATGTAGGAGGAGATGCCCTGCTTGCCGGCACGTGCGCGAATCGCCTCCAAGGTCTCGGCCCGCAGGGAGACGCTGGTGACTCGAGTCCTGCCGGGGCGCGGTGCATCCATGGAAAAACTGTAGTACATGATGTGTGAAGACGCCGGGGATCGGCCCCGACCGATCGGTCGGACCTCCGGAACCTGAACCGCGTAGGGTCGGGATCATGCGCTTGAGCACCGTGATCCTGCCCATCCACCGGTGGGCCGAGGGTCGGAAGATCTGGCGGCGGGCCGAGGACCTCGGGTTCCACGCCGCGTACACCTACGACCACCTGTCCTGGCGGACGTTCCGGGACGCGCCGTGGTTCGGTGCGGTCCCCACCCTGACGGCCGCCGCCACCGCGACCGAGCGGATCCGCCTCGGGACGCTGGTGACCTCGGTCAAGCCTCGTTCACCCATCACATGCTGACCTGCGGAAACACGGATCATGAATGCCCTGCCCCGCCCTCGAATCAGATGGCGATGAGCCGGATCCGGTCACCGCAGAGCTTGACCATGTCGTCGATGTCCGATGTCACCATGGCCACCGGACCTGGCTGGCGGAGCGCCATCTCGGCGACGGTGGCGTCGATGGCGTACTTGTGACCGTGCAGACCGGCCTGCTTGAGAAGCGCTGCGGAGGCTCTGGCCGCGTGCTCGGTCACGGGCTCGATCCTGACCTGCGAGAGCACCCAGTTCAGCCGGGCGGTGTTCGCCCTGGCGTGCCAGATCTCCACGATGGTGTTGGCGCCGATGACCAGGCCGGCCCCCATCGAGTGGAAGGCCTTGATCATCGCGAGCACCTCCCGGTCCTGCGAGATCCAGGCGGACATTCCCTGGGAGTCCAGCGCGACGGTCTCGATCCGCACACTCACGCGGCAGCCGCTCCGCTGCCCGGCTCGGACGAACCAAAGATCCTCGCGTGCGCGGCGGCGAGCTCCTCTTCCGTGAACGCGCCGTGTTGTTCCTCGTACTGGCGGAGCTCTTCCGCGACCAGTTGATGTCTGATCTGCCGGGCCACCGCTTCCGCGACGTAGCCGGAGATGTTGTCAGTGAGTTTCTTCAGCTCGGCCACCTGCTCCGTGGGCAGGGTGACCGTGATTCGTGTGGTGGCCGCCATGAAGCAAGCATACCGCCGGTATGCATGCTCCGGCTGGTCTTCGGCGGCATAGTGTCAGGCCATGCGACTGAGCACGGTGATCCTCCCCATCCACCGGTGGGCCGAGGGGCAGAAGATCTGGCGGCGGGCCGAGGACCTCGGCTTCCACGCGGCCTACACCTACGACCACCTGTCATGGCGGTCGTTCCGGGACGAGCCCTGGTTCGGGGCCGTCCCGACCCTCACCGCCGCCGCCACCGCGACCGAGCGGATCCGGCTCGGCACCCTGGTGACCTCGCCGAACTTCCGTCATCCCGTGACGCTCGCGAAGGAGCTCATCACGGTCGACGACGTGTCGGACGGGCGGCTGACGGTGGGGATCGGCGCGGGCGGGGTCGGGTTCGACGCGACGGCGATGGGCCAGGACGCGTGGTCGCCGAAGGAACGGGCCGACCGGTTCGGGGAGTTCCTGCCGCTGCTGGACAAGCTGCTGACGCAGGACTCCACCACCGAGCCGGGGAAGCACTACGCGGCGGTCGAGGCGCGGAACGTCCCGGGCTGCGTGCAGCGGCCGCGGGTGCCGTTCTACGTGGCGGCGACCGGGCCGCGCGGGCTGCGGCTGGCGGCCGGGTACGGGCAGGGCTGGGTGACGTACGGCGACCCGCGGGGTCCGGCGGACGTGCCCGTGGAGCAGGCGCCGGCCGTGATCGCGGCGCAGCTGGCGAAGCTCACCGAGGCCTGCGAGGCGCAGGGCCGGGACGTGGCGGAGCTGGAGAAGGTCCTGCTGCAGGGTTCGACCGCGGAGCGGCCGCTGTCCTCGCTCGACGCGTTCGTCGACTGGGCCGGGCGGTACCGGGACCTCGGGATCACCGAGGTGGTGATCCACTGGCCCGTGCCGGACTCGGTCTTCGAGAACGACCTGGCCGTCTTCGAGCGGATCGCGACGGAGGGCCTGGCCCAGCTGGGCTGAGCGGTGCCGCCGGGACCGCCGGTCGGGAGCCGTTCCCGGGGTTGGTCCTTCCGCCGCCGTGCCGGTGTGCGGCGGCGGGCGGGTGCCGGGTGCCTGCGATGACCGGCCTGCGTCGGGGCGGTCGGCCTGTCATATGATCCGGCAGCCGATTGACTGTCCGTGGGGGGTTCCGGGCACTGCCGAAAGAGACGAACCATGGCTGCACCTGCCGTTTCCCCTGTCGCCCCGCCCGTTCCGGAGGCCGTCACGGTCGCGGCAGCGGCCGCACGGCTCGGGGAGCACCGGGAGACGTTCCTGCCCAAGCGGCACGGCGTGGTGCGGATGGCCGGGCTGGTGCTGTTCACCCTGCTCGGCCTGGCGTGCTTCGTCCTCCCCGGCCTCGTCTTCGCCCGGATCCTCCTGCAGACCCCCAACATCTCGGGCAAGCAGGCGGCCAAGCGCCTGCACTACTTCGAGCACGGCATGGTTGTGGCCGACCGCACCGGGCCGGTCGGCGTGTTCCGCTGGGACTCGATGGCCGTGCTGCAGGAGATCACCCAGCGCTACGCCAACGGCATCTACGTCGGCACGACGTACGTCTACACGCTCTACACGCAGGACGGCGCCCCCCTCAAGCTGACCGACTTCTACGCCGAGCCGGAGCGCTGGGGATCGATCCTGCAGCAGGAGATCACGGCCTGGCAGCTGAACGGCGTCGTCGCCGCGCTGCAGCGCGGCGAGACCGTACGGTTCGGCGACCTCGCGGTCACCGGGGGCGGGATCGCCACCAAGAAGCGCGGCGCGGTCGCGTGGGACGAGATCCAGAGCGTCGAGGTCAAGAACGGCACCGTCTTCGTCGGCCGGGCCGGGAAGCTCATGGCCTGGTCGAACACCCCGGTCGCGAAGATCCCCAACTTCTTCCTGTTCCTCGCCACCGTCGACCACATCCGCAGCACGCCCCGCTGAGTGACGGGCGGTCGGATTCCGATCGCCCACCACCCACCCCCCGGCCGCCGCCGTCCGCGGCACCCCCTACGCTTCGGTCTTCGCGTCGCGGGCGCCGCGGCGACGGATGGGGAGGGGCAGCACATGAGCAGCAGCGGAGGCGGGCCGATGCCCGGGTACGGGCCGGGGGCGGGCCCTCTGCCGCCGTGGGCGTACGTGCCGCAGGTGCCCAAGCCCGGGGTGGTGCCCCTGGCGCCACTGACCGTCGGCAACGTCGTCTCCGGGGTGTTCACCGCCCTGCAGCGCTACACCGCCGCACTGTTCGTGCCGCTGGCGTGGGTGGCCCTGGGATCCACGGCGGCCCTCAGCGTCTACGCGGCCGTGGCCGTCTCCCTGCTGCGCGACGTGGGTGACGACCTCGACGCCGGCGGCGGCCTCACCGGCGAGCACCAGGCCCTGCTGACCGGTACGGCGATCGGCGGCGCCCTGCTGCTGGTCGTCGCCCTCACGGCGGCCCACGTGGTCGCCACCGCCACCTCCACCGCGGTGCTGCGTCACGCCGTGGTCGGCCGGAAGGCCTCGACGCGGCAGATCTGGGCGGAGTCGCGCCCGGTGATCGGACGGATCGTCCTCTCCGTCCTCCTGGTGAGCGTGATCGTGGCCGGCATCATGCTGGTCTCCGCCCTCCCGGCGCTGCTGCTCGGCATCGCCACCGGCGGCACCCCGCTGACCGTGCTCGCGATGCTCCTGATGGTGCCCGGCTGGCTGTTCGCGACGTACGTCCAGGTCCGGCTGGTGCTGGAGGTGCCGGTCATCGTCCTGGAGGACATGTCGGCGACCGCCGCGCTCCGGCGGGCATGGCGGCTCAACGAGGGCGCCTGGTGGCGGAGCCTCGGCATCCCGTACCTCGTCAATCTGATCGGCTCGGCCGTCGCCCAGTTCGCGCTGGTGCCCTTCGTCGTCGTGGGCGTGATCGTGCTGCTCTCCTCGTCGCACACGCCCGACGCGTACGGGGCGGAGAGCGTGCCGAGCGTGGCCGGGATCGCCGGCTTCGCCGTCTGCACGGCCGTCGGCTCGCTCGTGACGGTGATGGTCACGGCGCCGCTCACCCCGCTCACCAACGGCCTGCTGTACATCGACCGCCGTATCCGGCGGGAGAGCCTCGACGTCACGCTGGCCGCCGCGGCCGGCATCGCGCCGTGGCCGCCCACGGCCGGCCCGCCCGCCGACGTGCCGGTCCCCGCGCCTTCGGTCCCCGCGCCCTCGGCCGCCGCACCGTCCCCGGACGCGACGTCAGGTGCGCCTGTTGATGCCGCGTCGGACCGTCCCGTAAGCGCCGATCCCGCTCCCGGTGCCGGACCCGGCGCCGCTCCCGGCGCCGGACCCGCCGCGGGCTGAGACCGCGGCTGCCCTGCGGCGCCGTTGCGGTTCGATCACGACGTGTCCGACTTGGGTGGGCGTCGTGCGGATTGTCCTGAACAACTGTGTTGATGGCCGGAACTGATCGCTCTCATAATTCCTCGTACGTGCGATCAGACCTGGATCGACGGCGAGCGGGGGTGACCCGTCCCGGTCCGCACGGACGACATCCGTTCGCCTGCCAGGGGGAGTCACTTGTCCGCGCCCGAGAACGCGCCGCCCGAGTCCGTCGGGGCCGCAGTGCCTGTCGAGCCGTCGGCCGCCGACACCGCTCCTGAGGCGGCGGCCGACCGGCCCGAGACAGCCTCGGACGCGGCCGCCGTCCCGGCGCCGGGCCCGGCGCCCCGCGGTCTGCCGCGGGCGCTGCGGATCACCCTCGTGGCGGTCGGGCTGCTCGCCGTGACCGCGACCAGTGCCACCGTCACCGTGGCGGTCGGCCGGCCGGACGGCACGCCGCAGGCCGCCGCCCCGGCCGTCGCCGCCACCGCCTCCGCCTCGCCCTCGGCCTCCGCCTCGCCGTCCGCGGCGCCCTCGTCGGCCGCCCCCGCGCCCTCGCCGACGCCCACGCCGGCCAGCACCGTGCACGGCACCGTCCACGGCTCCACGCACGGCGGCGACATCCGCTTCTTCCTGCTCCCGATGCCCGGGGGCGCCGAGCCGTACGGCTCCGCCGACGGCACCAAGCTGAGCACCGACGACGTGGCCGACGAGTTCGGCAACTCCGACGAGATGCCGGAGATCCTCCGCTCGTACGGCTACAAGAACGACGCCGCCGAGCGCCGCTACCGCACCGCCGACGGCAGCCAGGAGGTGCACGTCCGCCTGCTCCGCTTCTCCAGCCGTTCGAACGCGCAGGAGTTCGCCTCCGGCATGACCTTCGGGTCGGGCGACTCCTTCCGCATCGCCGGGGACGGCAACGCCCGGGGCGTCATGCTCAAGCCCGAGCAGGAGGCCTGGACCGGCGAGATGATCGGCGTCTCCTTCTCCGGCGACATCGAGTACGAGGTCACCGTGCTGGTCAAGGGCACGCCCGACAAGGCACTGCTGGTCGACGCCATGAAGCGCCAGCGCGAACGGCTGGCCTCCGGTGGCTGAGCCCACGCCGGAGCACGAGCCGGCCCCTTTCCTCCCCGACCTGGAGCACCCCGTGACCGCCGTTCCCGAGGAGCCCTCGGCACCCGTCGAGGCCGCGCCGCCGGCGCCGCCCTCCGTGCCACCGGCCCCGTCGGACCCGCCCGCGGCGCCGCCTGCCGGCGACACGCCCGCCGGCGACACGCCCGCCGGGACCGGCAGTGACGCGACCGCGCCTGCCGAGACCGCGCCTGCCGAGACCGCGCCCGCCGGGACCGGCGACGACGCGGACGCCATCGGCAGCACCGACAGCGCCGACAGCACCGGGCAGGCGCCCGAGGATTCCGCGCAGGCCCCGGCCGCCCGCAAGCCGCGGACCGCGCGGCTGCTGATCGCCGCCCTGCTGCTGGGGACGCTGCTGGGCGGCGGCACCGGGTACGCCGTCCAGGCCGCCCGTCCCGCGACCCCGCTGCCGCCGCTCGGCGTCGGCCCGCTGCACTACCCGGCCGAGCCGCTCGACGCGGCGGCCGCCACCGCTGCGCAGGCGAAGCCGATCAACATCGACGGCGACCTGCGCAAGCTGCTGGTCGACCGGCCGGCCGACGCGAAGGAGTGGGATCCCGACCGCCACGGTGGCGTCTCCGGCTGGCTGACCGCCGGCGAACGCTCGGCGCTGTTCGGCAACTCCGAGCGGGAGTTCAAGCAGCTGCTGCAGAACCACTTCCGGCGTGACGCCGTGCTCGCCTATCACCGGGGCGATGTCGAGTACCGCATCGAGCTCATGCAGTTCGGCGAGGACGACACCGGCGCGGCGTCGTCCCTCTGGAAGATCGAGCCGCAGTCCGACACCGACCGCAGCGTGCCGATCGACGGCACCCTGAGCGGGGCCTACATGGTGCACACGCAGCCCGACCACTACAGCGACAGCACCGAGCAGTACTACTCGGCCGAGGCCGGTGCCGTCCGTGGCAGCGTCATCATGATGATCAAGATCTTCTCGCCGAAGCCGGTCGATGCCAACGAGATCAAGGACCTGTCGAAGCGTCAGTGGGAGCGCCTGAAGTGAGCGACAGCATGATGAAGAAGGCCGGGCCCGACATGACGCCCGTTCCGGAAGCCGTTCCGGAGACCGCGCCGGAGCTCGTCGTCCCCGAGCTCGTCGCCCCCGGCCCCGTTGCCGCTGCAGAGCTCCCCGCCGGGCCCGCCGTGCCGCGCGCCGCCCGGCCCGGCCCGGCCGCGCGGGCCGCCGCCGCGGTGGTGGCCGCGGCGCTGCTGGGCGTGGGCATCGGGTTCGGCATCCTCCAGGTGCGCTACGACGACGAGCCCGTGTCCGCGGCCGCGCCCGCCGCGCCGTCCGCCGGTGCGACCGGCGCGGGCCCGTCGTACGGCGCGAAGGCGAACGGCACCCACTTCGGGTCGATGCGCGACCTGCTGGTTCCGCTGCCGGCCGGTTACCGGCCCGGCCCGGACTCCGGTGCCTACGGCAACGACACCGAGCTGTCGGAGGCCCAGCGCAAGGCGTGGGTCGAGGACGAGGTACGGGGCCTGCCGTCGAAGCTCCAGGACGCGCTCCGCAAGGACTGGCAGCAGTACCCGCTCAAGGGCGGCGGTGTCCGCAGCTTCACCGCGAACGACTCCGACGCCGTGACGGCGACCGTCTGGCTGCTGCAGTACCACCAGGAGGCGGTGAAGGCCGACGACGCGTGGGTGGCGGTGCTGGGTTCGGACACCGGGCTCTTCCGGCTCGGCCCGCAGGTGCCCGGTCATGCCGAGGCGCACTGCTACCTGCCGGCGCTCGACCCCGGTGCCGAGATCGACAGCATGCACTGCTCCGCCGCCGTCGGCGATCTGCGGGTGGTCTTCAACAGCGAGGGCGTCGTCCCGCTGCCCAAGGACCGGCTCGTCACCCTGTTCGCCCAGCAGCTCGACCGGCTGGCCCTTCCCGGAGCGTCCGCATGACCGACACCACCGATTCCACGGCCGCGTCCGTACCGGCGCCCGCCGCTCCCGCGAGCCCGCCCGCCGCTCCCGCGAGCCTGCCAGCCGCTCCCGCCGCTCCCCTGGCTCTTCCCGCGGCCGCGCCCGTACCGGCGCTGCCGGGCGGGCCCGCCGGCGGGGCGTTCCCCGACGTCTGGGCCGTTCCGCCGGAGCTGGTGGAGGCGTCCGCCGGCCGCGGCGACCGCCTCGCGCTGCTGCGCCGGCCGGCCGTGCTGCGCCGCGGCGCGGTGGCGCTCGTCCTGGTGCTGGCGGCCGCGGGAACGGCGCTGGCCGTGACCGCGCCGGACCGCACCGACATCCCGGGGCTGGCCACGCCGGCCGACGGCCGGTACGTGTTCCCGCCGTTGTCGCTGCCCGCCCTGCCGTCCGGCCGGCCGGACCCGGGGCAGGCGACGTCCTCCGGGCGCCACTACGCCGACCTGCGCGGACTGCTGCTGCCGGCGCCCGCGGGGGCGTCGGTGGAGCTGTCGGCCGGTGCCTCGGCCGCCCCGTCGGCGGCGTCGGCGGCATCGGCCGCGCCCGCGGCGTCCGCGTCCGCCGCGGCGAGCGGCTCGGCCGTCCCTTCGGCGGCCGCTGCGGCACCGTACGCCGCCGTGCCGTGGGTGCCGTGCACCGACTACACGGTGGGCAACGGCATCCACGACAAGCTCGACGCCACACTGGCGGAGTACGCCTGCCGGGCCGCCACCCGCCGGACGTGGACGGCTGCCGACGGCACCCGCACCGACATCTGGCTGTTCCGGTTCGGTTCGCGGAGCGAGGCGGCGGGCCTGTTCGGCCAGCTGAACTTCTCGGCGCCGAAGGACGTGTCGGCGCTGCGCTACAGCGACATCGACGTCGACCCGTCGCTGAACTCCGGGGTGCTGATCGCGCGGGCCTCGGAGACGAAGGCGGGCGGCGAGCCGGTCGCCCGGGCGTCGTACCTGCAGTACGGGGACGTGATCGCCTCCGTGGTGATGACCAATGCTCACGGGGTGCCCGTGCAGGCCTACCGCCAGGTCACCCTGCTGCAGGCCCAGCTGCTGGGCTGACGGACCGGCGGCGGAGGGTGCACCCCCTAGGGGATGCGCCCTCCGCGTCATCCCGAAGGATCAGCACCGGCTCGTCATCCCAGCTCATTCCCGTGGGCGCCCGTCACCACTACGTTGAGGGCGTGTCCACAGTCATCGCAACGGACGGCCTCACGAAGAGGTTCCCGCGGGTCACCGCCCTGGACCAGCTGACCGTAGAGGTGCAGCCCGGGGTGGTCGGCCTGGTGGGCGCCAACGGAGCGGGCAAGTCCACTCTGATCAAGATCCTTCTCGGGCTGGCGCCCGCGACGTCCGGCACCGGGCGCGTGCTCGGCCTCGACATCGCGACCCAGGGTGCCGAGATCCGTGAACGGGTCGGCTACATGCCCGAGCACGACTGCCTGCCGCCCGACGTCTCCGCGACGGAGTTCGTGGTGCACATGGCCCGGATGAGCGGCCTGCCGGCCGCCGCGGCCCGTGAGCGCACCGCCGACATCCTGCGCCACGTCGGCCTGTACGAGGAGCGCTACCGCCCGATGGGCGGCTACTCGACGGGCATGAAGCAGCGGGTGAAGCTGGCCCAGGCGCTCGTGCACGACCCGCAGCTGGTGCTGCTGGACGAGCCGACCAACGGCCTCGACCCGGCCGGCCGCGACGAGATGCTCGCCCTGATCCGCCGGATCCACTCGGACTTCGGCATCTCGGTGCTCGTCACCACGCACCTGCTCGGCGAGCTGGAGCGCACCTGCGACCACCTCGTCGTCATCGACGGCGGACGGCTGCTGCGTTCGTCCTCCACCGCCTCCTTCACCGAGGCCACCCGCATGCTCGCGGTCGAGGTCACCGACCACCCGCAGGACGCGGTGGCCGATCCGGGCGCCGAGGTCGCCGCGCGGCTGACCGCCGCCGGGCTGACGGTGCGTCCCGACGGCTCGCACGTGCTGCTCGTCGAGATCGGCGGCGAGGACACGTACGACCTCGTCCGTGACGCCGTGGCCGACCTCGGGCTGGGGCTGGTGCGCCTGGAGCAGCGCCGCCACCGGGTCGCCGAGATCTTCACCGACCAGGCCGCGGACGACCGCGCGACGAGCGGCCTGCCGCACTCCACCCAGCCGACGGGAGGTCCCGCAGATGCCGCCGTCTCCTGACGCCCGCACCGACGCCGACACCGGTGTCATCCACAACATCGGCTACCGCGGCTACGCGGGCCCCCGGCTCGGTCGCGCCTACGCGACCCGCTCGCTGTACGTGCAGAGCCTGCGTGCCGCGTTCGGCCTGGGCCGGTCCGGCAAGTCCAAGGTGCTGCCGATGGCGATGTTCGGCCTGCCGGTGGTGATCGCGGCGGTGATGGTCTCCATCCAGATCTTCACCGGCGTGCAGGAGCCGATCGTCGACTACGCCGAGTACATCAACAACATCGGCATGCTGGTCTGGATCTTCCTGGCCTCGCAGGCGCCGGTGCTGTTCTCGCGCGACCTGCGCCACCACACGGTGCCGCTGTACTTCTCCCGGCCGATCACGCGGGCCGACTACGTGCGGGCGAAGTTCGCCGCGCTGGCGAGCGCGCTGTTCATCGTGATGGCCGTCCCGCTGCTGGTCCTGTACGTGGGGGCGCTGCTCGGCAAGCTGCCGTTCGGCCACCACACCGTGCACCTCCTCATCGGTCTGGCCGCCGCGGTGCTGTACGCGGTGCTGGAGTCGGCGATCGCGATGCTGATCGCCGCGAGCACGCCGCGCCGCGGCTTCGGCGTGGCGGCGATCATGGGTGTCCTGGTGGTCAGCAGCATCGTCGCGGGCATCGTCTACGGCATCGCGGGCGGCGAGTTCGAGTCGCCGCCGGAGAGCGCCAACTGGGCCGCGATGCTCTCCCCGGGCATGCTCGTCAACGGCTTCGTCAACCAGGTGTTCGGCCTGGTCGACCACCCGAACGTGATGCACGCCCCCGGTGCCGGGGCCGCGGTGCTGTTCGCCGCCGAGATCGTGCTGCTGACCGTCGCCAGCTACTGGTTCACCGACCGCCGCTACCGGAAGATCTGAGAGCTCGCCATGGCCGTCATCACCATCGACCGGGTCTCCCGCTGGTTCGGCAACGTCGTCGCCGTCAACGACGTCTCCATGCAGATCGGCCCCGGCGTCACCGGCCTGCTCGGCCCGAACGGCGCCGGCAAGTCGACCCTGATCCACATGATGAGCGGCTTCCTGCCGCCCTCCGCCGGCCAGGTCGCGCTGGACGGCGTGCCGATCTGGCGCAACCAGGAGGCGTACCGGGCGATCGGCCTGGTGCCCGAGCGGGAGTCGATGTACGACTACCTGACGGGCTGGGAGTTCGTGCTCGCCAACGCCGAGCTGCACGGCCTCGCCGACCCGGCGGCGGCCGCCCGGCGGGCGCTGGCCCTGGTCGAGATGGAGTACGCCCAGGACCGGAAGACCGGCACCTACTCGAAGGGCATGAAGCAGCGGGTCAAGATGGCGTCCGCGCTCGTCCACGACCCGGCCGTGCTGCTGCTCGACGAGCCCTTCAACGGCATGGACCCGCGCCAGCGGCTCCAGCTGATGGAGCTGCTGCGGCGCTTCGGCGCCGAGGGCCGCACGGTGCTCTTCTCCTCGCACATCCTGGAGGAGGTCGAGCAGCTCGCCCGGCACATCGAGGTCGTCGTGGCCGGACGCCACGCGGCGTCCGGTGACTTCCGGCGGATCCGCCGGCTGATGACCAACCGCCCGCACCGCTACCTCGTGCGCTCCAGCGACGACCGCAGCCTCGCCGCCGCGCTGATCGCCGACGGCTCCACGACGGGCATCGAGTTCGACGCCGCGGAGCGCGCGCTGCGCATCCAGGCGGTGGACTTCCAGGGCTTCACCACCCTGCTGCCGCGGGTCGCGAAGGACGCCGGCATCCGGCTGTACGCGGTCTCCCCGGCCGACGAGTCGCTGGAGAGCGTCTTCTCCTACCTCGTCGCCTCCTGACCCACCCCCGAACCACCGCCTGAACCACACCCCGAACCACCGCCCGAAGGAAGGCCGAACCCGTGAACGTGACCGTCGCCAGGCTGACCGCGCGCGGCCTGCTGGGGCGCCGCCGCGGCATCCTGCTGCTGGTCGTGCCCGCTCTGCTGCTGCTCATCGCCGTCATCGCCCGGCTGACCGCCGACGACCCGCGGGGGCTGGGCGCCACCGTCATCGGCGGGCTGGGTGTCGGCACGCTGCTGCCGATCCTCGCGCTCGTCGTGGGCACCGGGGTGATCGCCACCGAGATCGAGGACGGCTCGATCGTCTACCTGCTGGCGAAGCCGCTGCCGCGCTGGCAGATCGTCACCACCAAGCTGTCGGTGGCGGTCGCGGCGACCTGGCTGCTGTCGGGCGTGCCGATCCTGCTGGCCGGGCTGATCCTCTACGGCACCGAGGACGGCGTCGCCGTCGGCTACACCGCCGGTGCGCTGGTCGCCGGAGCCGCGTACAGCGCGCTGTTCCTGCTGCTCGGCGTCGTCACCCGGCACGCCGTGGTGGCGGGCCTGGGCTACGCGCTGGTGTGGGAGAGCCTGGTCGGCAACTTCGTGCCCGGTGCCCGCACGCTCAGCGTCCAGCAGTGGGGCCTGTCGGTGGCGAGGTCCGTCGCGGCGGAGGGCGCCATCACCGCCGACGTCTCGCTCTCGGTCGCCGTGCCGCTCCTGCTGGTGGTCGGCGTGGCGGCCACCGCACTGGCGGCCTTCCGGCTGGGCGGGCTCACGCTCGCCGGCGAGGAGTAGCCGGAGCCGCCCGCCTCCGGGCGGGCCGTCCGGAGGCGCGGGCGCCCCGTCAGACCGTACGGTCGCGGCCCGCGCCCCAGCCCGCCGCGGCCGCTGCCAGTGCCAGCGCCAGCAGCAGGGCGAGCGGGAGGTCCCAGCCGCCGGTCAGCTGGTGCAGCGCCCCGGCGCCGACCGGGCCGGCCGCCGCGAGCAGGTAGCCGACCGACTGCGACATGCCGCTCAGCCGGGCCGCGCCCGCAGGGCTGCCGGTGCGCAGCACGATGAAGGCGAGCGCCAGTCCGAGCGATCCGCCCTGGGCCACGCCGAGGACGGTGGCCGCCGCCCAGGCGCCGCCGACCGGGGCGAGCAGCAGCACCGCGATGCCGGTGGCGTTCAGGACGGCCATGGTCGCGGCGAGCGCCCGCTGCCGGCCCATCCGCCCGGCCAGCAGCGGCACCAGGAAGGCGCCGGCCACCTGCACGAGGTTGGAGAACGCGAAGACCAGGCCGGCTTCGCCGCGGTCCATGCCGTGGTCGGCGAGCACCGTGGGCATCCAGGCGACCAGGCTGTAGACCAGCAGCGACGAGATGCCCATGAACGCGCTGATCTGCCAGGCCAGCGGGGACCGCCACGGGCTCCCGCCGGCCGCCGCGCCGGTGGTCGCGCCCGCTGCCGGTACGGCCGCGGGCTGCGGACGGCGGGCGTGCAGCAGCTGCGGCAGCCACGCCAGGGCGGCCACCAGCGTGAGCAGCGACCAGGCGCCCAGCGAGGCCCGCCATCCGCCGCCGAGCGCGTGCTCCAGCGGCACGGACACGCCGGCCGCGAGGGTGGCGCCGACCAGCATGGTGGTGGAGTACACGCCGGTCATGGCGGCGGCGCGGTCCGGGAACTCCCGCTTGACCAGCGAGGGCATGGAGACGTTCAGGACGGCGATCGCCACGCCGATCACCACGCAGCCGGCGTAGAGCGCGGCCGCCGAGGGCAGCACGCGCACCAGCACGCCCGCGCCGAGGGTGAGCACCGCGCCGAGCACCACCCGCTCCGCGCCGAACCGGCGGGTCAGCCGCGGGGTGAGCGGTGCCCCGACGCCCTGGAACAGCACCGGCACGGTGGTGATGAGGCCGCTCGCGGTGGCGGAGAGCCCGAGCGAGTGCTGGATCTCGCCGACGAGCGGGGAGATCGCCGCCAGGCAGGCCCGCATGTTGAGGGCGACCAGCAGGATCCCGGCGAGCATCAGCGCCGGGTGGGCGAGGGAGGTGCGGGTACGGACGGCCGTGACGGCGGGGGACTGCGGGGTGCGGGTGACCGCCATGGCGGGAGGGGCTTCTTTCCGGACGGTGCGTGCGGGGAGGGGGAGGAGCGGGCGGTGCCCGCGTCACTTCCGGGCCGCGATGGCGGCGATCAGCTGCTCGACGGCGGCGGTCGGCCCGGCCAGCAGGGCGCGGCAGGCGGCTTCGGCGCGGTCGGGGTCGCCGCTCTCGACGGCGTCGACCAGGGCTTCGTGGGTCGCGAGGACGACCTCGGGCATCCCGTGGTCGCCGAAGGCGGCGTGCATCGCCTCGCGGACCGAGGCGCCGAAGTAGCGGTACAGCTCGGCGAGCGCCGGGTTGTGGGCGGCCTCGACGACGGCGGTGTGGAACTCCAGGTCGTGTTCGACCGTGGCCTCGCGTCCGGCCCGCTCGGGGTGGGCGGCCATGATCTCGGCCTCGCGGGCGAGCGCCGCCCGCATCCGGGCGATGTCGTGCGGGGTGTGCCGGACGGCGGCCAGCCGGGCGGCCTCCGCCTCCAGGGCGGCACGGACCTCCAGGACGTCGCGTACGTCGGAGCGCTGCACGCCGCGCAGCACGGCGGCCGGGTCGCTGGTGGAGCGGACGAAGGTGCCCTCGCCCTGGCGGGAGAGGAGCATGCCGGCGTGAACGAGCACCCGGATCGCCTCGCGCACGGTGTTGCGTCCCACGTGCAGCCGCTCGGCGAGCTCGTGCTCGGTGGGGATGCGCTCCCCCACCTGCCAGGTGCCGGCGCCGAGCTGTTCGCGCAGCTGGTCGATGGTCTCGTCGACCAGGGAGCGGCGCCCGGCGGCGTGCAGTCCGTCGGTCCGGCCGGCCATGGGCGCTCCCTTCGCGTGTTCGTGGGTCCCCTGCGCCGGGGCGCGGGTTGCCCGGTGGTGGGCTTGCCCGGTCATCCTACAACCGACCTCATCCTACAATGGCCGGACGCGTGAGCCGGTGTCCACCGGCTCGGCGTGGGAGCGCTTCCGGCCGTCGACAGAGATTGTCCGATCGTGCAATCAGCAGCCCGGGCCGTGACTCTTCAATGATGCCTTTATATGCTCCGCAGAAGCTCACGCGGCAGGACCCTGTCAGGGGTGCGTTGCTGAGGCTCGTGTTGGGCTGTGCCGGTGGAAGGTGTACGAATGTCAGGCCAGAGGGCGGGGGCGTCGGATCACGACGCCGGCTGGTGGCGGGACGACGCCTCCTTCCAGGACGGCTACGGCAACGCCGGCCAGGGCTACGGCCGGGACGGCCGGCCGGACGCCGGGCACCGCGCCGGCGGCCATGACGGGTACGGCGGCCATGACGGGTACGGCAGCCGTGGTGGTGGCCGCGGCCACGGCGGAGGCCGCCGCGACGACGGCTACGCCGAGGACCCCCGCCGCAACGACGGCTACCGCGACGACGCCTACCGCGGTCGCCGCGAGGACGACGCCTACGCGCCGCACCGCGAGGAAGCCGTGCCGCGTCCCCGCCGCGCGGCCCCGGACGAGTCCGCCCTGCCCCGGCAGGGCGGCCGGGCCGACGCCCGCCGCGGCCGCCCGGCCCCGGGCGACGACGACGGCAGCGGTGTCAGCCGGGCCGAGGCCCGCCGGGCACGGCAGCGCCCCCGCAGCCGCAAGAAGGTCGTCGTGTGGGTGGCGGTCGCCACGCTCGGCCTGGTCACCGCGGCCGGCGGCGCGCTCTACCTGAAGCTCGGCGGCAACATCCAGTCCTTCGACGGCGACGGCGTCAGCAAGAACCGCCCGGACGCCGCGACGCCGGACGCCAACGGCCACACGCCGATCAACGTCCTGCTGATCGGCTCCGACACGCGCAGCGGCGACAACAAGAGCCTGGGCGGCGGCGAGGACGGCGGCGCCCGCTCGGACACGACGATCCTGCTGCACGTCTACGCCGACCACAAGCACGCGGTCGGCGTCTCCTTCCCCCGCGACGCGCTGGTCGACATACCGCCGTGCAAGCTGCCCGACGGCTCGTGGACGAAGAAGAAGACCGACGTCATGTTCAACAGCGCGTTCTCGGTCGGCAACACCGAGACGGGCAACCCGGCCTGCACCCAGAACACCGTGGAGGCGCTGACGAACATACGCGTCGACCACACGATGGTCGTCAACTTCGAGGGCTTCTCCGCGATGACCAGCGCGGTCGGCGGCGTCAACGTCTGCCTGCCGAACGCGATCTACGAGGGCGACCTCAACCCCAACCTGGGCAAGAAGGGCAAGCAGCTCTACCCCAAGGGCGAGCAGAAGGTCGAGGGCAAGGCCGCGCTCGACTACGTACGGCTGCGGCACGGCATCGGCGACGGCTCCGACGTCGGCCGGATGAAACGCCAGCAGGCCTTCATGGCCTCCCTCATCAAGAGCGTGAAGAGCAAGGGCATGGACCCGACCACGCTGCTGCCGCTCGCCGACGCCGCCACCAAGTCGATGATCGTCGACCCGGGGCTCGACTCCCCGACGAAGCTGATCTCCTTCGCCATGCAGATGAAGAACATCGACCTGCACAACATCAAGTTCCTCACGACGCCGTGGAAGTTCGCCGGCTCGCGCATCGACCTCGTCCACCCGGACGTCGACACCCTCTGGGCCGCCCTCAAGGCCGACCGCACCCTCGACGGCCAGGACGCGAGCGCCGGCGCCGACGCGAGCCCGAGCGCCGCGGCGAGCGCTGCCCCGACCGTGCCGGCCACGGTCGACGGCACCGGCATCAAGGTCGGCGTCTACAACGGCACCCTCACCAGCGGCCTGACCACCAAGGCCGCGTCGACCCTCACCGGTTCCGACTTCACCGTCACCGGCCGGGGCAACGCCGCCACGCAGAACCACGCGACCACACTCGTCCAGTACGGCCCCGGCCAGAAGGCCTCCGCCGAGAAGGTCGCCCAGCTCTTCCCGGGCGCGACCCTCCAGTCCTCCACCAAGGCGGGCATCAGCCTCGTCCTCGGCAAGGACTACGCCTCCGGCAGCACCGCCGCCGCCGTTCCGTCCGTCCTGCCGTCCAGCATCGCCAACGACGCGCGGTCCGCGGACGACGACCCCTGCTCGAACGTCTCCTACGGCTGAGAAGCCGACGGTCCCCGGCCCACCGGGCCGGGGACCGTCGGACGGCGGCCGGTCAGACCAGGCCGAAGACCCGCTCCAGCACCAGGGCCACGCCGTCCTCGTCGTTGCCGGCCGTCACCTCGTCGGCGACGGCGCGGAGCCGCTCGTGGGCGCCCGCCATCGCGACGCCGTACGCGGCCCAGGCGAACATCGGGAGGTCGTTCGGCATGTCGCCGAACGCGATCGCCTCGGTGCGCTTCACCCCGAGCCGCAGCGACGCCACCGCGAGGCCGGTCGCCTTGGACAGCCCGGGCGGCAGCAGCTCGACGACGCCGGGCCCCGCCATCACGACACCGACCAGATCACCGGCCGCGCGCAGCGCGGCGTCCGCCAGCTCGTCGTCGGTCAGCGCCGGGTGCTGGATGTACAGCTTCGCGAGCGGGCCGGACAGCAGCTCGTCCGCGCCGACCCGGACGACCGGCAGCTCGCTGCCGATCTGCAGGCGGAAGCCCGGCCCGGCGAGCACCTGGCCGTCCAGCCCGTCCTGGTTGGCGGCCACGGCCAGCGGGCCGGTCTCGGCCTCGATCTTGGCCAGCGCCGTCGCGGCGACCCGCCGGTCCAGCGTGAGCGAGGTCAGCAGCCGGTGCGCACCGGCGTCGTACACCTGCGCGCCCTGGCCGCAGACCGCTATGCCGGTGTAGCCGATCTCGTCGAAGACCGGGCGCGCCCAGGCGGCCGACCGCCCGGTGACGACGATGTGCTGCGCCCCGGCGGCGACCACTCCGGCGAGGGCCGCACGGGTACGGTCGGAGACCGTCTCGGCCGAGGTCAGCAGGGTGCCGTCGAGGTCGGTGGCGACCAGCCGGAAGGGCAGGCCGCCACCGGGGGAGGTGCTCACTTGGCGACGGGCTCGATCACCGAGCGGCCGCCGAGGAACGGGCGCAGCGCCTGCGGCACCACGACCGAGCCGTCCGCCTGCTGGTGGTTCTCCAGGATCGCCACGATGGTGCGCGGTACGGCGACCAGGGTGCCGTTCAGCGTCGCCAGCGGGCGCACCTTGCCCTCCTCGCGGACCCGGATGGAGAGCCGGCGCGACTGGTACTCGGTGGTGTTGGAGGTCGAGGTGACCTCGCGGTACTTGCCCTGGGTGGGGATCCACGCCTCGATGTCGAACTTGCGCGCGGCCGAGGAGCCGAGGTCGCCGGAGGCGACGTCGATGACCCGGTACGGCAGCTCCAGCGCGTTGAGGAAGTCCTTCTCCCACTGGAGCAGGCGGCGGTGCTCGGCCTCGGCCTCCTCCGGCGTGGTGAAGACGAACATCTCCACCTTCTCGAACTGGTGCACCCGGATGATGCCGCGGGTGTCCTTGCCGTAGGTGCCCGCCTCGCGGCGGAAGCAGGAGGAGAAGCCCGCGTAGCGCAGCGGCAGCTGGTCGCCGTCGAGGATCTCGTCCATGTGGTACGCCGCCAGCGGCACCTCGCTGGTGCCGACGAGGTAGCGCTCCTCCTCGGCGAGGTAGTACACGTTCTCGGCGGCCTGGCCGAGGAAGCCGGTGCCGTCCATGGCGGCCGGGCGGACGAGGGCCGGGGTGATCATCGCGGTGAAGCCCGCCGCGGTGGCCTGCGCCATCGCCATGTTGACGAGGGCGAGCTCCAGCAGCGCGCCGACGCCTGTCAGGTAGTAGGAGCGGGCGCCGGCGACCTTGGCGCCGCGCTCGGTGTCGATGGCGCCGAGGATGCGGCCGAGCTCGACGTGGTCGCGGGGCTCGAAGCCCTCCGCGGCGAAGTCGCGCGGGGTGCCGATCTCCTCCAGCGTGACGAAGTCCTCCTCGCCGCCGACCGGCGCGGCCGGGTCGATGAGGTTGGCGAGCGAGCGCAGCAGGCGGTCGGCCTCGTCCTTGGCCTCGCTCTGCGCGGCGTCGGCGGCCTTCACCTCGGCGGCGAGCTCCTTGGTGCGCAGGAGCAGGGCGGCCTTCTCGTCGCCCTGCGCCTTGGCGACCTGCTTGCCGAGGGTCCTCTGTTCGTTGCGGAGCTCGTCGAAGCGACTGCCCGAGGACCGGCGCCGTTCGTCGGCGGAGAGGAGGGCGTCGACGAGGTCGACGTCCTCACCACGGACGCGCTGCGAGGCGCGCACTCGGTCGGGGTCCTCACGGAGCAGGCGAAGGTCAATCACGGGGCCAGCCTACCGGGGAGCGGGGCCCGGACCGGAACCGGATTCCCGGGGATTCGGCAGGGGATCCGGAGAGGGACCCGGCTGACGGCCCGTCGGTTTTCGTCCGCTATTCACCGCATTGAGGCCGGGCGGCAAACTCGGACGGTTATGGAGCTTCTTGTCCGGTAGTGTCCGGATCGGTGCGTGCGGGCGGCGGGGATGCCGGGCTGCGGGCCCGTGGACGGGCCCGCCGGGCCGGGCCGCGGCGGGGTGCGACGGGCTGGCGAGGCCCTGGGGATAACCCCGCCCCGCCTGTGGATAACCCCTGGGAAAAACGGGCGCCGATCCCGCTTGTCCACAGGCAGGGCCCGGATCCTGTGGACGACCGGAAAGTGAAGAGCGATGAGGCGAATCGCAAGGGAATTGAGGTTTGAAACCCGGATGAGCCTTCTCGGGTGAGGGAATTCGCTCGCTCGCGCAGGTGATTCGATGGCAGAAGGGTGACTCTGGTCCGATTAGTCACCTCTGTGGACGGGTGTGATGATCCGACCAGGCTTGTCGGTGGCTATACCGCTTTGTCGACTCGGGCCGCTCCTTGTGGATAACCTCCGTCGGGCCGCAGCCTGTGGACGAAGCTCCGGCCCTGTGGATGAACAGGCGGCCCCACGGCCGCCCGTCCCCACCGGAAGCGGTCAGATCTCCCCGCGGCCGTCCAGGCAGCGGGACAGCCAGTCCGCCGCCGCCGAGAAGTCAGCGTCGGTCGTGCCGGGCCGCACCGACCGCTGCGGGCCGGCGTCCGCCCGCGGGTACGAGCCGAGGAAACGCACCTGCGGGCAGATCCGCTTCAGGCCCATCAGTGCCTCGCTCACCCGGCGCTCGCTGAGGTGCCCCTCGCAGTCGATCAGGAAGCAGTAGTTGCCCATGCCCTCGCCGGTCGGCCGCGACTCGATGCGCATCAGGTTGATGCCGCGCACCGCGAACTCCTGCAGCAGCTCCAGCAGCGCACCCGGGTGGTCGTCCGGCAGCCAGACGACCATCGAGGTCTTGTCCAGCCCGGTCGGCGACGACACCCGGCCCGGCCGGCCGACCAGCAGGAAGCGGGTCGTGGCGTTCGCGGCGTCGTGGATGTCGAGCACCAGCGGCTCCAGCCCGTACAGCGGCGCCGCGAACTCGCCCGCGAACGCGCCGTCGAACCGGCCCTCCTGCACCAGCCGGGCGCCGTCCGCGTTGGACGCCGCCGCCTCCCACTGGGCCTCCGGGAGGTTGGCCGCCAGCCAGCGGCGCACCTGCGGCTGGGCCACCGGGTGGCTCGTCACCGTCTTCACGTCCGCCAGCGCGGTGCCCGGACGCACCAGCAGCGCGAAGGTGATCGGCAGCAGCACCTCGCGGTAGATCATCAGCGGCGCGCCGGAGGCCAGCTCGTCGCTGGTCGCCGTGACCGCGCCCTCCACCGAGTTCTCCACCGGCACGAACGCGCCCGCGGCGTCGCCGGCCCGCACCGCGTCCAGCGCCGCCGGCACGGACGCCAGCGGCACGAGCTCGCGGGTCGCCGCCTCCGGCAGGGTGCGCAGGGCGGCCTCGGTGAACGTGCCTTCCGGCCCGAGATAGGTGTAGCGGGTCGCCGACATGCCGCCTCCGTACGCAAGGGTGGTGCTGAGCAGGACTCGGCCTGCCACGATAGTCACTCCCGGCGCCCGGCCGGGCGCCGTCCCGCCTGCTGGTCCCCCGGCCCGGGGTCGTGCACCGTGCATCGGGCCGGGGGAGCGGGGTCAGCCGACCTTCAGCTGCTCCGTCGCCGTGGACTGGTCGATGTCGGAGGAGCGCACCGTCACCGACACCACCCAGTTTCCGGCCAGCGGGAGCTGCGCGGTACCCGTCCAGCGTCCCGTGCCCTGCGCGGCGAGCGTCACCGGCAGCGGGCCGAGGTCGCGGTCGGGCAGGGTGAAGGCGAGCTGCACCTCGGGCACGGTCACCGGTGCGCCCGTGCTGTCGTCGAGCTTCAGCGTCACCTGGTTGGGGCCGGTGGCGACCGGGTTGACCGTCACCGTCGCGGTGCCCTTGGCGTTGGGCGTGCTGCCGCCGGTGTCGTAGGGCAGTTTCAGCTCCGTCGTCCGGCCCGGCACGGAGCTCGCCCCGGGCGCGGCCGGCGTCTGCGCGGTGGCGGCGACGGCCTCCGCGACCCGCCCGGGCGGCGCGTTGGTCAGCATCGTGGTGACGACCAGCACGGCGACCGCCACCACGCTCTCCACCAGCACGGTGCGGCGCAGCCCGGCCCGCGCCGGACCGCCGTCCCGGCTGCGCCGCTCGCCGGCGGCGGCCCGGGCGGCCTGCTGCCGCCGGAGCTGCGCGCGCCGTACGGGGTCGTCCCCGGCCCCGCCGGAAGCCTCCGCGGGGCCCTCCGCGGGGCCCTCCACGGGGCTCTCCACGGCGGTCTTCGCGGCGTCCGCGGCGGTTCCCACGACGGCGTCCGCGGTGGGCCCCGCCGGGGCGGCCCGGAGCCGGGCGACCCACGCCCGGGAGATCCAGGCCAGCCCGACCATCGCGGCCACGCAGCCGACCTTGATCAGCAGCAGCCGCCCGTACTCGGTGTCCACCAGCGCGCTCCAGCTGCCGAGGCCGCGCCAGGCCTGGTAGACGCCGGTGGCGGTGAGCACCGTGACGGCGGCCAGCGCCAGCTTGGAGAACCGCTCGACGGCCGCCGTCGGCACGGCGTGCCGCAGCCCCACGAGCAGGGTGGCCAGGCCGCCGAGCCAGACCGCGGTCGCCAGCAGGTGCAGGGCGGCGGTCGGCAGGGCCAGCGGCACCTGGATGCCCACCGAGGAGTGGTCGGCGCCGACCCAGGTCGCGGTCAGGGCGACGGCGAGCACCGCCCCGGCGACCCCCAGGCCGAGGCGGGCGTCGCGCAGCGGGCGTTCGGCGGCGCGTCGCTCCAGCGCGCGCAGCTCGTCCTCCTCGCCGCCCGCGGGGGCCGGGCCCGTCCCGGTGTCCGCCGGGTCCTCCCCGGGCTCCTCCTGGCCGAGGCGGCCGACCAGCAGCGACAGGAAGACGCCGCCCGCGGCGAGGAGCAGCAGCCGGGCGGCGAGCGCGGTGCCGATCCGCTCGTCGAGGGTGGCGCGCACCAGCGTCAGGTCGAAGGCCTGCCCGAGGCCGGTGCCCCGCTCGTACGGGCCGCGCAGCAGCAGCACCGCCACGGTGGAGACCAGCAGGGCGATCCAGCCGGTCATCAGCAGCCGCTGCACGGCGTGCACGGCCGCGCCCCGCGGCCAGCAGACCAGCACGAAGACCGCGGAGCCGACCAGCAGCGCGAACGCGGCGTACGCGATCGTGCGGGCGGTGCCGTACGCCGCGGCGACCACGGCGTCGGGCTCGGCGCCCTGCACGGCGGAGGCGGGGACGGTGGTGTCGGAGGGAGCGCCGATGGAGAAGGTGAACGCGCCGCCGACGGGGTGGGAGTCCTCCGAGACGGCCCGCCAGGCGACGGTGTAGGTGCCGTTGCCCAGGCCGGTGCGGAGGGTGACCCGGGCGGTGGCGTCCTTGCCGTCGGCGTGGGCGGCGTCGCCGTTGTCCACCTGCTGCCCGGCGGGGTCGAGCACCCGCACCGAGTCGGTGGTGAGCGAGACGCCCTCGCTGAAGGTGAGGGTGACGGCGGCGGGGGCGGTGGCGGTCACCGCACCCTGGGCCGGGTCGGTGGCGACCAGGGCGGCGTGCGCGGCGGCGGTGCCGGCGCCGCCCAGCAGCACGGCGGCCGCCGCGGCGAGGACGGCGAGCAGCGCGGCGGCTCTCCTCAGCATGGTGTCAGCTCCCGGGCCGGTAGGTGAGCGGCTTGACCGGCACGGTGACCGTGATGGTGCCGCTCCTGGCGAAGGTGAGGTCGAGTTCGAGTACGTCGCCGACGGCGGGCTGCTTCTGCCATCCCATGATCATGAGGTGGTTGCCGCCGCGGCCCAGCTCCAGCTCGCCGTGCGCGGGCACCGGCAGGCTCTCGACCGAGGTCATGGTGGTGGCGCCGGAGGTGTGCATGGTGACCGAGCCGGCGTCCGGGCTGGTCACGGCGAGGAGCCGGTCGCCCGCGCCGCCGTCGTTGCGGACGGTCAGGTAGCCCGCCCCCGCGCCGCCCGGCAGGGCGGGCAGCGGGACGTAGCTGTCGCTGACCCGCAGCACCGCGTCGTCCCCGGAGCCTGCGCCGCAGGAGACGAGTATCAGGCCGCCGGTCAGCGCGGTGGCCAGCCCGGCGCCGACCAGGGCGGAGCGGCGGAACCCGAGGCTCACGCCGCCACCCCCCGGGCGAGCAGCGGGAGGTCGTGGGCGAACGTCGCCACCGAGCTGTCACCGAGGTAGAGCAGGTGGGCCTTGTCGTCGGAGGGCAGGAAGGCCAGCACCTGGGCGCCGTGCGCGGAGGTGACCGTGCCGTCCGTGTTGACGACCGGGTCCTGCACGGCGACGCCGACGCCGAGGGCGGCGGTCTTCACCTTCGCGAGGTCGCCGGTGAGGCCGATGAAGCCGGTGCCCATGGAGTCGAGCCAGGTGCGCAGCACCTTGGGGGTGTCGCGCTCGGGGTCGGTGGAGACGAAGACGACGTCGATCTTCTTCTGCTCCTCGGCCGTCAGCTTGGCCATGGCGACCCCGATGTCGCCCATGGTGGTCGGGCAGACGTCCGGGCAGCTGGTGTAGCCGAAGAAGAGGAGCACGGAGCGGCCCGCGGTCTGCTTGCGCAGGTCGAAGGGCTGCCCGGAGGTGTCGGTCAGCACGAGGTCGGGCTTGGCGAAGTGCTTGCTCAGCACGCTGCCCTGGTAGGCGGAGCTGCGGCTCTCCTTGCGCACCGTGGCGGCGCCGCCGTTGCTGCTGCTGCCGCCGGACGAGCAGGAGGTGAGCGCGAGCGAGCCGGCCAGGGCCAGGGCCAGGGCGGCCACGGCGGGCAGCCGGGTCCTCGGACGGGAGGCGTGGGACATGGTGACGGTGTTCCGATCGTGCGCGGGGCGGGCGGGGCCGGCCCGGCGGGCCGCACCGCGGAGGTGCGGCCCGCCGGGCGGCCGTCCCGCGGCGGCCGGGCGGCCCGCCGGGTCAGGCGGCCCGCGGCGGGGCGGACGGCTCCGGGCGGGCCGGTGCGGGCGCCGGGCGCGCGGGCGGGGTGGAGACGGCTGCGGCGGACGCGCAGGCCGCCAGCAGTGCCCGCATCGGGACTCCGGCCGGGGCCGCGGTCGCGGTCCGCTCGGGCCGGTCCTGCGGCGTGGGTGCCGCAGCGGGGGTGGTGCTCGACATGGGGCGCCTCCCTAGTTAGGCGGACCTAACCTCGGAGTCCATCCCATCACGAGCAGCCGCCGCGCCGCAACACCTTGCCGACACCGTGTCGGTAACCGTCGGCCCACCGCGGCCGGGACGAAGGCTGGGGCGAAGGCCGGGACGCCCGCCCGGCGGAGCGGCCGGGAGCAGGCCGGGGGCGGGCCGGGAGGCACCCGGACGGGTGGTGCGGGTGCGGCTCAGCCCTCGCCCAGCACCGTGAGGTCGGCGCCGCCCCAGCGGGCGCCGAGCCCGGTCACCGTCACGCGGCGCGGGTCGAGGTCGTCGTCGGCGGCCTCGGCGCCGATCGCCCGTTCGATCCGCACCTCCAGGCGCTCGTCGCTGAGCTGCTCGACCTTGCCCTCGCCCCACTCCACGACCACCACCGACTCCGGCAGCGAGACGTCCAGGTCGAGGTCCTCCATCTCGTCCAGCCCGCCGCCGAGCCGGTACGCGTCGACGTGCACCAGCGCCGGGCCGCCGGTCAGCGACGGGTGCACCCGGGCGATGACGAAGGTCGGCGAGGTCACCGCCCCGCGGACGCCCAGGCCCAGGCCCAGGCCGCGGGTGAGCGTGGTCTTGCCGGCGCCCAGCTCCCCGGAGAGCAGCACCAGGTCACCGGGGCGCAGCAGCGCGGCGAGGCCCCGGCCGAGCCGGCCCATCCGCTCGGGGGTGGCGACGGTGAGGGTGAGCTGGTTGCCCATGGCGGTGTCGGTGTCCTTCCGGTGGCGGCGCGCGGCGAGGGGTCAGCGTTCGGGGCGCGGGGCGGGCGGCGGGGCGGCGTGGGCGTGCCCGGCCGCGCGGTGGAGCAGTTCGAGCAGGTGCAGGTCGACCGCTTCGGGGCGTTCCAGCATCAGCAGGTGCCCGGTGTCGGGCAGCACGACGAGCGCGGCCCCGGGCAGGGCCCGGGCGATGTCCTCGCTGTGCGACGGCGGGGTGAGGAGGTCCTCGGTGCCGGCGAGGACGAGCACTGGGATGCCGTCCAGCGCGGCGAGCGCCGCCTTCTTGTCGTGCAGGCCGAACGCCGGGTAGAACTCGGCGACCACGTCGATCGGCGTGGCGTCGAGCAGCTGCTCGGCGAACCTCGCGACCTGCGGGTCGACGTCGTTCGAGCCGAAGGAGAACCGGCGGTAGAAGATCGCGGCGACGTCCGCGCCGAACCGTCGGGTGGCCTCCACGATCTCGACCTGGCGGCCGAGCAGCTTCACGGTGAGGGGGGCGATCCGGCGGAGCAGCTTGGCGCCGATCGGCGGGAGGCCGAGGGTGACGGAGTCCCAGTCGCCGGCGAGGGTGCCGACGAGGGCGACCCCGGCGACCCGCTCGCGGAACAGCTCCGGGTGCTGGTCGGCGAGCGCCATGACCGTCATGCCGCCCATGGAGTGCCCGACCAGCACGACCGGGCCCTCGGGCACGGCCGCGTCGAGCACGGCCTTCAGGTCGCCGCCGAGCTGGTCGATGGAGGCCGGCTCACCGGCGAGGTACGAACGGGAGCGCTCCGAGCGGCCGTGGCTGCGGTGGTCCCAGAAGACCAGCCGCATGCCGTCGCGCAGGGCGGCGCGCTGGAAGTGCCAGCTGTCCTGGCTGAGGCAGTAGCCGTGGCAGAAGACGACGGTCAGCGGCGGGGCGGCGGGGCCGGGCGCGCCCGGGGCGGCGCCCTGGGCGGCCCGGGCGAGTGCGCCGGTGCCGGCGAGCAGGCCGGGCAGGCCGCTGCGGTCGACCGGGCCGCCGCGGCGGCGGGCGAACCAGCCGCGCCGCGCACGGCCGTCCTCCTCGGGCCGGACGGGCGGCTCGGCGCCGGGTTCGGGCCAGCCGGTGCCGTCCAGCTCGACGTAGAGCTCGGTGCCGTCGGGGGCTGCGACGGTGCGCGGGCGGCCGCGCAGCGAGCCGTACGGGGCGGCGGCGTCGAGCTCCTCGCGGGCCCGGCGGCGCATCGACCGGCCGACGGTGAGGCGTTCGATCGCCACGCCGGCGGCGGCACCGGCCGCGACCACGCCCAGGGAGATGCCGATCAGACCGGCGCGGCTGACGCCGGAGGAGGCCGACCCGGCGACCCGGGCCGCCGCGACGACGGGGTTGGTGCCGGCCGGCTCCGTCATGAGGTCCCGGCCCCGGCGGCGCCCACGTAGCGGCGCGGCACCCGGGATCCGATCCGGGTGATGATCTCGTAGCTGAGGGTGCCGGAGGCCCGGCCCCAGTCCTCGGCCGTCGGCTCGCCGTGCTCGCCGCTGCCGAACACCAGGACCTCGGTGCCGACCTCGGGCGCGTCGCCGCCGAGGTCGACGACGAACTGGTCCATCGCGACCCGGCCGGCGACCGTGCGCCACTTGCCGCCGATCTGCACCGGGCCGGTGTTGGAGGCGTGCCGCGGGATGCCGTCGGCGTACCCGACCGGGACGAGGCCCAGGGTGGTGTCGCCCGGGGTCGTGTAGTGGTGGCCGTAGCTGACGCCGTGGCCGCCGGGCACCGTCTTGACGAGGGCCAGCCGGGCGGTCAGCGACATCACCGGGCGCAGCCCGAAGTCGGCGGGGCCGCCGACGTCCGGCACCGGCGACAGCCCGTACATGGCGAGGCCGGGCCGGACGAGGTCGTAGTGCGACTGCGGGAGCAGCAGCGTCGCCGGCGAGTTCGCGAGGTGCCGCACCTCGGGGCGGACGCCCTGGGCCTCGGCGTACGCGACGGCATCGGCGAAGCCGTCCAGCTGCGCCTGGATCGAGGGGTGGCCGGGCTCGTCGGCGGCGGCGAAGTGCGACCAGAGGCCGACGATCTCGACGAGGCCCTCGGCCTGTGCGCGCAGCGCGGCGGCGACGAGGTCGGGCCAGTCGTGCGGCTGGCAGCCGTTGCGGCCGAGCCCGGTGTCGGCCTTGAGGTGGATGCGGCCCGGCACGCCCGTCTCGCGCACGGCGGGAAGCAGCTCGTCGAGCGCCCACAGGCCGCTGACGGCCACGTCGACGTGCGAGCGCAGCGCCTGCTGCCACGGGCCGCCCGGTGTCCACAGCCAGCAGAGGATGCGGGCCTGCTCGGGGCGGATGCCGGCGGCGCGCAGCGCCAGCGCCTCCTCGGGGGTGGCCGTGCCCAGCCAGCGGACGCCCGCGGCGATCGCCTCGCGGGCGCAGGGCAGCGCGCCGTGGCCGTAGGCGTCCGCCTTGACCACGGCCATCAGTGCGGCATCGGTGCGCGCCCCGAGCGCGGAGAGGTTGTCGCGCAGGGCGGCCAGATCGATGGCGGCCTCGGCGCGGACCCCGTTCGTCAGGGCGGCGGTCCCGGTCGTCTTCGCAGTTGTCATCGCGTATCAGTCTCCCAGACCGGCGCCGCTGCCCGGCTCACGACCCCGGCCGGGCACGGCGGTCGTCAGGGGAAGACGCCCGAAACGGAACGGATGGTTCCGCCCCGTTCGGCCGTTCGGGCCGGTACGGAGCGGACGGTTCCGCCCAGGTCAGGCGTTCGGACCGGTACGGACCGCCCGCCAGGCCGCCGGCAGCGCCCGGGCGATGCCGAGGGCGGTGGCGGGCGCGCCGTCAGCGGCGGCCCGGCCCGCCAGCCCGTGCAGGTACGCGGCCGCCGAGGCGGCGTCGAACGGGGAGAGGCCGGTGGCGAGGAGCGCCCCCGCGAGGCCCGAGAGCACGTCGCCGCTGCCGGCGGTGGCCAGCCAGGACGTGCCGGTCGGATTCACCCGGACGGCACCGTCGGGCGCGGCGACCACCGTGGTGGAGCCCTTGAGGAGCACGGTCGCCCGGTAGGCGGCGGCGATCCGCCGGGCGGTCGCGAGACGGGCCGCGGCCAGGTCGTCCGCGGCGGGCGGCGGCCCCCCGTCGGCCCCGGCGAGCAGCCGGGCGGCCTCGCCGGTGTGCGGGGTGAGCAGCACGGGCGCGCTCCGCCCGGCCAGCGCGGACGGGCCGGTCCGGGCGAGTTCGGTGAGACCGTCGGCGTCGACCAGCACGGGCACGTCCGAGGCCAGGGCCTCGCCGAGCACGTCCGCGGCGCCCTCCCCGGAGCCCGGGCCCGCCACCCACGCCTGCACCCGGCCGGCGTCCCGGGGACCGCCTCCGGTCACCAGGGCCTCCGGGAAGCGCCGCACGACCTCGGCGGCGGCCGTGCCCGCGTAGCGCACCGCGCCCGCGCCGCCGTGCAGGGCGCCCGCCACGGCGAGCAGCGCCGCCCCCGGGTAGCGCGCCGACCCGGCCGCGACACCGACGACGCCCCGCCGGTACTTGTCGCTCTCCGCGCCCGGCACCGGGAGCAGCGCCGCGACGTCCGCGTGCTGGAGGGCGGCCACGGCGGGCTCCGGCAGGTCGAGGCCGATCCCGACCAGTTGCACCACCCCGGCGTACGAGGCGCCCGGGTCGACGAGCAGCCCGGGCTTGTACGTGCCGAAGCAGACCGTGACGTCGGCGCGGAGGGCGGCCCCGGCGACCTCGCCGGTGTCCGCGTCGACACCGCTGGGCACGTCGACCGCGACGAGCCGGCCGCGCCGCGGCAGCACCGCGTACGGCTGCGCCTCGGGCCGCAGCCCGCCCCGCCCGCCGATGCCGACGATGCCGTCGAGCACGAGGTCGGCCCGCTCGAACGCGGCGGGGCCGTCCGGCCCGGCGGTCACCCGTCCGCCCGCGGCGCGCAGCGCGGCGAGGCCGCCCGGGTGCGCGCGGCCGGGCGACAGCAGGACGGCGGAGACCCGGGCGCCGCGGCGGGCGAGCGCGGCACCGGCGTACAGCGCGTCACCGCCGTTGTCGCCGCTGCCGGCGAGGACGTGCACCCGGGCGCCGTACACGCGGGGCAGGAGGCGGGCGCAGGTCGCGGCGAGGCCGGCCGCGGCGCGCTGCATCAGGGTGCCCTCGGGGAGGCGGGCCATCAGGGCGGCCTCGGCGGCGCGGACGTGTTCGGCGGTGTGTGCGTGGCGCATGCGGGGCCCTCCTCGGACGCGCCCGGCGGCGCGTCAGCCTTCGGCGATCACTACCGCCGACGCTACGCCCGCGTCGTGACTGAGCGACACGTGCCACGAACGGACGCCGAGTTCGGCGGCGCGGGCGGCGACGGTGCCGGTGACCCGCAGCACGGGCCGGCCGGAGTCCTCGGTGTGCACCTCGGCGTCGGTCCAGTGCAGGCCGGCGGGCGCACCGAGCGCCTTCGCGAGGGCCTCCTTCGCGGCGAAGCGGGCGGCGAGCGAGGCGGTGCCGCGGCGGGCGCCCGACGGCAGGTGCAGCTCGGCCTCGGTGAACAGCCGGTCCGCGAGCTGCGGGGTGCGTTCCAGCGACTCCCCGAACCGCTCGATCTCCGCGACGTCGATGCCGACCCCGATGATCACCCGCGCACTCCTTCACGACACCGTCCGACACCGTCCGATGCCGGGGACTGTACGGCACACTTTCGGGTGAGTACCGCTTCGATCACCCTCCCGGACCGGTCCGTACGCCTACCGTGCGGTGCGGCACCGATCGGCAGGAGGGAGAAGGGCCATGGTCGCCATGCCAGCCGTCGAGCACCCGCTGCCTGCGGACGACCTGCTCCGCGCGTTCCTGGAGCTGGACACCCCGCCGGGCTTCAAGGCCGAGCTCATCGAAGGGGAGATCGTCGTGACACCGCCGCCGGACGGATCGCACGAGACCGCGTTCGCACTGCTCAACCGGCAGTTCATGCGCAGATCCGCGGTCGAGCTCGACCTCGCCGGGACGAAGGGCCTCGTCACCCCGGGCGGCCGGTTCGTCCCGGACGGCACGCTCAGCCCGGTGGGGCACTTCGAGGACAGCGCGCCGTGGGCGGACGCGTCGGGCGTGCTGCTGGTCTTCGAGATCACGTCCACCAACCCGGCCAGGGACCGGGAGGCCAAGCGCCGGGGCTACGCAGCTGCGGGTGTGCCCTGTTACCTGCTGATCGACCGCAGCAGGGCGGACGTGGTGCTCTTCACCGACCCGGAGGACGGCGACTACACCGCGCACGTCCAGGTGTCGTTCGGCAAGCCGCTGGACCTGCCGGCCCCGTTCTCGTTCGCGCTCGACACGGGGCCCCTGCGGTAGGGCGCAGCCGCCGCAGGGGCCCCGTGCCGGACGTCGGCTACTCGACGGTGACGGACTTCGCGAGGTTGCGCGGCTGGTCGACCTCGTGGCCCTTGGCGGTGGCCAGCTCGCAGGCGAACACCTGCAGCGGCACCGTCGACACCAGCGGCTGGAGCAGCACCGGGGTCGCCGGGATGCGGATCAGGTGGTCGGCGTACGGCACGACCGCCTCGTCGCCCTCCTCGGCGATCACGATGGTGCGCGCGCCGCGGGCCCGGATCTCCTGGATGTTGGAGACGATCTTGTCGTGCAGGATCGAGCGGCCGCGCGGCGACGGCACGACCACGACGACCGGCAGGCCCTCCTCGATCAGGGCGATCGGACCGTGCTTGAGCTCGCCGGCGGCGAAGCCCTCGGCGTGCATGTACGCGAGCTCCTTGAGCTTCAGCGCGCCCTCCAGGGCGACCGGGAAGCCCACGTGGCGGCCGAGGAAGAGCACCGACTTCGCGTCGGCCAGCGAGCGCGCCAGCTCGCGGACGGGCTCCATGGTCTCCAGCACCTGCTCGATGGCCCTGGGGGCGTCGCCGAGCTCGCGGATGATGCCGACGATCTCGTCGCCCCACTTGGTGCCGCGCACCTGGCCGAGGTAGAGCGCCACGAGGTAGCAGGCGACCAGCTGGGTGAGGAACGCCTTGGTCGAGGCGACCGCGACCTCCGGGCCGGCGTGCGTGTAGAGCACCGCGTCGGACTCGCGCGGGATCGTCGAGCCGTTGGTGTTGCAGATCGCCAGCACCTTGGCGCCCTGCTCGCGGGCGTGGCGCAGCGCCATCAGGGTGTCCATGGTCTCGCCGGACTGCGAGATGGCGACGACCAGGGTGCGGTCGTCCATGATCGGGTCGCGGTAGCGGAACTCGCTGGCGACCTCGACCTCGCAGGGGATGCGGGTCCAGTGCTCGATCGCGTACTTGGCGATCATGCCGGCGTGGAAGGCGGTGCCGCAGGCGACGATGACGACCTTGTCGACCTCGCGCAGCACCTGGTCGGGGATGCGCAGCTCGTCGAGGTGCAGGCGGCCGTCGGTGCCGATGCGGCCGAGGAGGGTGTCGGCGACGGCCTTCGGCTGCTCGGCGATCTCCTTGAGCATGAAGTAGTCGTAGCCGCCCTTCTCGGCGGCGGAGGCGTCCCAGTCGACGTGGTACTCGCGCACCTCGGCCGGGGTGCCGTCGAAGTTCGTCACGAGGACGCCCTCGCGGCGCAGCTCGACGACCTGGTCCTGGCCGAGCTCGATCGCCTCACGGGTGTGCGCGATGAAGGCGGAGACGTCGGAGGCGAGGAAGTTCTCGCCCTCGCCGCGGCCGACGACCAGCGGGGAGTTGCGGCGGGCGCCGACGACGACGTCCGGGGCGTCGGCGTGCACGGCGACGAGGGTGAAGGCGCCGTCCAGGCGGCGGCAGACGGCCCGCATGGCCTCCGCCAGGTCACCGTCGTAGGCCTCGCCCAGCAGGTGGGCGACGACCTCGGTGTCGGTCTCCGAGCGCAGGGTGTGGCCGCGCCCGGCGATCTCGGCGCGCAGCTGCGCGAAGTTCTCGATGATGCCGTTGTGGACGACCGCGACCTTGCGGTCGTCGTCCAGGTGGGGGTGGGCGTTGGCGTCCGTCGGACCGCCGTGGGTGGCCCACCGGGTGTGGCCGATGCCCGTGGTGCCGGCCGGGAGAGGGGTCTCGGCCAGCGACTTCTCAAGGTTGGCGAGCTTGCCCGCCCGCTTGTCCGTGGCGAGGCTCCACTGCCCGTCGAGCCCCTGGGTCTGCACGGCCACACCGGCGGAGTCGTACCCGCGGTACTCCAGCCGTTGCAGACCTGCGATCACTACGTCGAGGGCCGTCTGGGACCCCACATATCCAACGATTCCGCACATGCGTGCCAGCATATGCGGCGTTCCGTTCACGCAGCCCACGCATGCCGCTCACCCCGGCCACGCCGTCCGGCAACCGCGCGTGACCGACACCACAGCACCCGCCGGGGCCGCTTCGGCCCACAATGGAGGATGTGCTGACCGAACTCTGTACGCGGGGCGCCCCCACCCAGGCGCCCACCCCCTCCCCGTACGTGGATCTGGACCGGGCCGAGTGGAGCGCTCTGCGCGAGCGCACCCCGATGCCCCTGACCGCCGAGGAGGTCGAACGGCTGCGCGGCCTGGGCACCGCCCTCGACCTCGACGAGGTGCGCGACGTCTACCTGCCGCTCTCCCGGCTGCTCAACCTGTACATCCATGCGACGCACGAGCTGCGCAGCACCGTCGGCACCTTCCTGGACACCCCGGACACCGAACGCATCCGCACGCCGTTCGTCATCGGCGTGGCCGGCTCGGTGGCGGTCGGCAAGTCGACCACCGCGCGTCTGCTGAAGGCCCTGCTGGCCCGCTGGCCCGAGCACCCCCGGGTGGAGCTCGTCACCACCGACGGCTTCCTGCTGCCCAACGCCGAGCTGCGGCGCCGCGGCCTGATGGCCCGCAAGGGGTTCCCCGAGTCGTACGACCGGCGGGCCCTGATGCGCTTCGTCGCCGACGTGAAGGCCGGCAAGGAGCGGGTGACGGCCCCGGTCTACTCGCACCTGGTGTACGACATCGTGCCGGACCGGCGGCTCACCGTGGAGCGCCCCGACATCCTCATCGTCGAGGGCCTGAACGTGCTGCAGCCCGCGCTGCCCGGCAGCGACGGCCGCACCCGCCTGGCCGTCGCCGACTACTTCGACTTCTCGATCTACGTCGACGCGCGCACCGACGACATCGAGACCTGGTACCTCGACCGCTTCCGCAAACTGCGCGAGACGGCGTTCCAGGACCCGAGCTCCTACTTCCGCCGCTTCACCGAGGTGCCGGAGGAGGAGGCGATGGACTACGGCCGCCAGGTGTGGCGCACCATCAACAAGCCCAACCTCGTGGAGAACGTCCTGCCGACCCGCGGCCGGGCGACCCTGGTGCTGCAGAAGGGCGGCGACCACAAGGTGCGCCGCGCCCTGCTCCGCAAGCTCTGACCCCGGGTGCGGCGCCGCCGTCCGCCCGGTTCAGGGTTGCGGTGCCGCCGGCCACCGCCGGAGGGGGAGAGTGGCGATCCCCGACCGGAAGGCCGCGCGGGCCTCGGGGTCGGCGGCGAAGCGGTAGTCGAACTTGCCGCCCTGGGCGACGCTGTGCTCGAACCAGACGAAGCCGAGCATCTGCGGGTGCGCCTTCAGCCACCGGAAGAGGTCTGCGATCCAGGCGGGTTTGCCCGTCCCCGGCCTCGCCCCGGTCTCGGCGATGATCAACGGCTTGGAAGTGATCTTCCGGAGGGCCGCGTAGGTGGGGTCGAGCACCTCCGACGCGGTGGCCTCACCGAAGCCGTACGCATCCATGCCCACCCAGTCGACGTAGTCGTCGCCCGGATAGAGCGGGGCGAGGTCGGCCGTGGTGCCGCGAAGCACGTTCGGGCTCCAGAGCCAGATCACGTTGTCGACCTTCTCGCGGGCGAAGACGTCGTGCACGTGCCGCCAGGCGGCGGCGAGATCGCCGGACCGGTTGCCGTTGACGTTGCTGCCCCAGGGATACCAGTCGCCGTTCATCTCGTGGGCGAACCGCAGCACCACCGGCCACCGCTGGTCGCGCACGGAGCGGGCGAAGCGGGTGATGTAGGCGTCGAAGTCTCCCGAGGTGATCCGCCGGGGCGCGTACCACGGCTGGCTCGCGTCGTACGGAGCGTCCCCCGGCTCCCAGGTGAGCATGGGAACGGCACCCTGGTGGTAGATCTCGCGGACGGTCTCCGGGTCGAACTCCTTCCGCCAGTCGAGGAAGTACTGGAGCATCGTCGGCTTCTGCCCGGCCGCGGCGGCGACCGCCGCCGTCTCCTCGGCCGAGGGCGTCCGGAAGGTGCTGACGCCGAAGTACTGGCCGGCGGAACGCCTGATGTCCGCAGCCGCCGGCGGCTGCACCTCCTGCGCCACCTTGTCGGCCTGGCGGGTCGGCGCGACCTGCATCCGCGGGCCCCCCGCCGAGGAGGAACAGGCCGAGGCCACCGCAACCAGCAGGACGCACACGACAGCGCGCAGCCACCGGCTGCTCATGGTCATCCGTCAGCCCTTGTCTGCGCCGGCGTCCTTGGCGAGGGCTTCGCCGAAGTACGTTGCCAGCTCCTGCCCCGCCGTCCGCGCGATCGGGTTCTGGTCCCCGGCCGACCCGTTGAGCGGTCCTGCCACCGTGAGGTAGACGTAGCGGCCGGTGACGGCATGCGTCGTCGGGCAGGCCACGTTGCGGCAGAACTTGTTGACGCCGTCCTTGCCGTCCAGCGACTGGATCTGCCCCTTGAAGGCGTTCTCGGTCTTGCGCGCCTCGGCCTCGCTCTTGAACACGGCGACGCCCACGGTGATCGCCGTGCTGCCCGAGAAATAGGTGGCCCGCATGACCTGGGAGCAGTTGTTCGCGGTCAGCACGTCACCGAGGCCGAAGGCCGACGCCTTCCAGCACGGGATGTCCGTGATGACGGTCTTCCGGACGTAGTTGTGACCGCCCAGGTCGAAGGCGGCCTTGCCGAACAGCTGGTTGGCGGACACGGCGGGCTTGAGCGGCGCGCTGGACACAGGTGCGGGCGAAGGGGAGCCCTTGCCGGGCGAAGCGCTCGCGGACGCCGTCGAAGTCGGCGCCGGGTCGCCGCCCCGGGTCAGCAGGACCGCGGCAACGGCACCTCCCCCCAGGACGAGGACGCCTGCACCGACGCCCACACCGATGAGGAGGCGCCGGCGCTTCGCCCGCTCCTCGTGCTGCTGCGCCAGCAGCTGCCAGTCGGGCTCGGCGGGCTGAGGGAGCATGTGGTGCACCGGCGGCCACTGGGGCTGCTGGAAGGGCGGAGGGGAGCCGGCTCCCGGCTGATTCCCCCCCTGCTGCGGGACGCCGAACGGCTGCGGCGGCTGTCCCCCTGGAGTGTTCGGCGTCTGCGGTGCACCCGTCCCATCGCTCATGTGGCGGAATGCTAGGGCATTTCCACCCGGCCGAACCGCCCTGCCCGCCCACTGCCCCCTTTGCCCCGGTTCGGGATCGGGGGCCCCGGCCTTCGTGATTCAACCGTCACACGGGCCTTCAAGGGCCACCGTTGGCGTCCTATAAAATCCCCGGGGCACTTCGTCCGCACGACAACCGGCAGATCCGCCCGGACGGTCACACCACCGGGCCTGGGGGAAATCTTGTCCAGCAGTACCGATTCCGCGCACGGCACCGGGCGTCGCTCAGCACCCGCCCGCGGACGGAGGCGCAGGTCCGAGACCGCCGCTCCACAGCTGGGACTCCTGCCACGGCCTCCGGACGACCTCGAGAAGCACTCCTACGCCAAGCGGCACCTCTGGGTGCTCTCGGCAGCCTCCCTCATCAGCTTCTCCTGCCTGACCGTCAGCCAGGTCGGCCTGGTGGCGGCGACCCCCTGGCTCTGGGCGTACGCACCGTTCCTCGCGTTCACCATCGTCTACTACCTCATCTCGCTGAAGGTGACCGGATTCACCGGCGATTTCGACGCGAAGGGTCACCGCAGACTCGTACGCACCTGGCGCCCGGACACCTATCCCAGCATCGACGTCTTCCTCCCGGTGTGCGGCGAACCCATCGAGGTGCTGCACAACACCTGGTCACACGTCCGCATCCTCGCCGACCAGTACCCGGGCATCTGCCGGCCGTACGTGCTCGACGACTCCGACAGCCCGGAACTCGCCGCCATGGCAGCCGATTTCGGCTTCCGCTACGGCACCCGGCCTGATCGCGGCTGGTTCAAGAAGGCCGGCAACCTGCACTACGGGTTCGCGAACTCCGACGGCGAGTTCATCCTCGTCCTGGACGCGGACTTCACCCCCCGCGCAGACCTCCTGCAGGAACTGCTCCCGCACATGGCCGCCGATCCGCGGCTGGGCATCGTGCAGTCCCCGCAGTACTTCCGGGTGCTCGACTCCCAGAACTGGATCGAGCGCGGCGCCGGCGCCGTGCAGGAACTCTTCTACCGGTCCGTCCAGGTCTCCCGGCAGAGCAGGGACGGCGCCATCTGCGTGGGCAGCTGTGCCGTCTACCGCAGGGCCGCGCTCGACGACAACGGCGGGACGACACTCATCGAGCACTCCGAGGACGTCCACACCGGGTTCGACCTCCGCCGGCTGGGCTGGAACCTCAAGTACGTGCCGCTCGCACTCGCCACCGGGGTCTGCCCGGACACCGCCGGCGCCTTCTACAACCAGCAGTACCGCTGGTGCTCCGGTTCGATGAGCCTGCTCGGCAGCAAGAAGTTCTGGGACACCAAGCTGCGCTGGAGCAGCCGGCTCTGCTACATGTCCGGCTTCTTCTACTACATCCACACGGCGTTGTTCATCTTCCTGGCACCCGTCATCCCGCTGTCACTGCTGCTCTGGCTCCCGGAGACGTTCCTCGTCGACCGGCTGTGGCTGATCCTGCCCAGCCTGCTCTACACCACCATGATCTTCCCCATGTGGCACAAGGTCCCCTACCGGCTGGAGGCGTGGTCCTGCCGGATGATGTACGGCTGGGCCCACTTCTTCGCGATCTGGGACATCGTGCGCCGCAAGCGGATGGCCTGGCAGCCCACCGGCTCCACCGGCGCGAAGAAGAACAGGACCCGCCGGCTCTGGATCGGCCTCTGGGCCTGGGGCGGCGGCACGGCGATGCTGTGGGTCGGACTCTCGGTCTGGCGGATGGCCACCCTGTACCCGCCGGACTTCGCGGTCGTCCTGGCATCCGGCCTCTTCTACGCCCTGGTCGTCGGCCGCACCCTCATCCAACCCCGAAGCGAGAAGGTCACATGAGCCTGCTCCCGTCGCTCCGAGCGAAGGCCGCGGGGCTCGTCCTGGCGGTGGCCCTCACCGCACTCGCGGGCTGCGACCGCCCGGCGTCCGCGGGGAACCCCCGCGAGGCACTCGACGCGGGGGCCGTCCAGGAAGCCCCTGCCGCGGGCAAGCCGCAGGACGCGGTGGACATCACCCCCCTCCTGCAACCGTCGAAGAAGTACCTCGGCGTGGCGCTCGACGGCGCCCCGGCCTCCATGGACCCGGTGAAGTCGTACACGGCGATGGTGGGCAAACAACCCAACATCATCGAGAACTACGCGGCCTGGGGCGACCAGTTCGACGCCGCAGGCAGCCGGCTGAGCTGGCAGAACGGTGCCCTCCCGTACATCGCCTGGGAACCGTTCAAGACCCCCCTCGCCGACATCGCCGGCGGCTCCTCGGACGCCTACGTCAAGAACTTCGCCTCGGCCGTCCAGAAGGCGAAGGTCCCGGTCGCCATCAGCTTCGCGCACGAGATGAACGGCCACTGGTACGACTGGGGCACCAAGTCCAACAGCCCCGAGGACTTCGTCAAGGCCTGGCGGCGGATCCACGACATCTTCCAGGACCGCGGCGCGAGCAACGTGATCTGGGTGTGGAGTCCGAACATCGTCAACCCCGTGCCCAAGATCCCGTTGAAGCCCTACTACCCCGGTGACGGGTACGTGGACTGGGTCGGCATGGTCGGCTACTGGACCCAGTGCTGCGACCGCACCTTCGAGGGGCTGTACGGCCCCACCATGACCCAGATCCGCACCTTCAGCGCCAAGCCGCTCGTGATCAGCGAGACCGCGGCCGAACCGGGCAAGCGGGCCCCCGCCTTCGTCGACGAACTCTTCTCCGGCGTGGAGAAGCGCGAGGACATCGTCGGACTCATCTGGTTCAACATCACCAAGCGGGCCGACTGGCGCCTGGAGAAGGCCCCGACCACTCTCACCCAGTTCAAGCTCAGGGCCGCCGACGCGGCCTACGGTTTCGACCCGAGAAATCCCTGATGACGCATCAGCGAGACACCTTCATTCCCGGCCAGGCATCCGCCGCGCCCCAGGACCACTCCTTCAGCTGGTTCGACGACCAGCAGATGTTCCGGGAGCCCGAGCAGGCGGACGTCCCGAAGCAGGAACCGGGTCCGGGATACGTGCTCCCCCCCGTGCCCGACGTCGGCTGGGATCCACTGCCGAGCAGCCGCCGCGCATGGCTCAGCAGGGTGCTGATGGTCGGCATCCTCGTCGCCCAGAGCCTGCTCACGCTCCGGCTGGGCAACAGCGCCTTCGAGGACGAGGCGCTCTACCTCTACGCCGGTCACCTGCAGCTCGACCACATGCACGGAGGGCCCCCGCCGCCGGCCTCCTTCGCGGCCTACTTCTCCGGATCGCCCCTGCTCTACCCGCCGTTGGCGGCCGCCGTCGACAACCTGCTCGGGCTCTCCGGGGCACGGGCCCTGTCGCTCGTCTTCATGCTCGCCACCACCACGCTGCTGTACATGCTGGCGCGGCGGCTCTTCAACGAGCGGGTCGGCCTCGTCGCCGCCGCCTGCTTCGCGGTGACCCAGTCCACGCTCTTCCTCGGCGCGCTGGCCACGTACGACGCCATGGCCCTCTGCCTGACGGCCGTCGCGGCGTGGCTGGCCGTCCGCACCGCCCGGAACCGTGCCTGGCTCTGCGCCCTCACCATCCCGCCGATCCTGGTCCTGGCCACTGCGGTGAAGTACGCCGCCCTGATGTACGCCCCGGCCGTCGTCCTCCTCGCCGTCCTCGCCGCCGTGCCGTACCACGCCTGGTGGTCGCTGTCGCGACTGGTCCTCATCCCGGGCGTCGCGGTCGGCGCCACGTACGGCGCGCTCAGGCTCAGCGGCTCCAACGTCCTGGAAGGTCTGCGCAGCACCACCACGGAACGTGCTGCGGGCCACGGTGTACCGGTGGACATGCTGCGCGACTGCGCCGAGTGGGGCGGCCTGCTCTTCGCCCTCGCGGTCACCGGCAGTCTGCTGTACGCCTGGAAGGGCCGCATGAACGAGGCACCGCTCCTCGTCACCGTCCGCGTGCCGCGCAGGCTCTGGCGGGCCCTCATCGGCCTGCTGCTGACCGGCACCGCCCTGCTGGCACCGGTCTACCAGATCTACCTGCGGGAGCCGGTCTCGCTGCACAAGCACATCGGCTACGGTCTGCTGTTCGCCGCTCCGATGGCGGCCATCGGCATCACCCGCATCGTCGGCTCGCACTTCCGCCACCCGCAGCTCGGCATCCTGGCATGGGTGGCGATGCTGGTCCTCGGCATGGTCCAGTCGGCCGACCTGTACCACGCCTGGCCGAACTCCGAGGCGCTGGTCAGCACCGTGCGCAAGCAGCTCGTGCCCGACGGGCACTACCTCGTCGAAGCCAACTCCGCGCCTCGCTACTACCTGCGGGACGACGTCGCGTTCGAGCAGTGGACATCGACCTACACGATCAGCTACCGCACCCAGGAGAAGAAGATCCTCACCGGGGAGGCCGGGTTCCGCGCCGCCCTGAAGGACCGGTACTTCGACATCATCGTCTTCGACCGCACCGTCACCAGGCCCCTGGACGACAAGCTGACCCAGCAGCTGCGCGTGGAGGGCACCTACCGCCTGCTGGTCAGCCTGCCGTACCACAACAGCTACGGCGACGGCTTCTACCAGGTCTGGATACCGGTGAAGAAGAAGTCCCCGGACGTCCACTGACGGCATGTCGGGGGATCACCGCACCGGCGGGAATCCCCCGACAGCTCAGCCCAGATACGTGCGGACGGCCTCGGCGAGGCGGTCCGCGACATCACGGGCCTGGGTCTCGTCGGCGGCCTCGACCATGACGCGGACGAGCGGCTCGGTGCCCGACGGGCGCAGCAACACCCGTCCGGTGGCGCCGAGTTCGGCCTCCGCGGCGGCGACGGCGGCGTTGAGCTCGACGCAGCTGGCGACCCGGGTGCGGTCGACGCCCTTGACGTTGACGAGCACCTGCGGCAGACGGGTCATCACGGCGGCGAGGTCGGCGAGCGGCTGCTTGGTCGCGGCGAGGCGGGCGCCCAGCATCAGACCCGTCAGGGTGCCGTCGCCGGTGGTGGCGTGGTCGAGCAGGATGACGTGCCCGGACTGCTCGCCGCCGAGGGCGAAGCCCTGCTGCTTCATCGCCTCCAGCACGTACCGGTCGCCGACGGCGGTCTGCACCAGGTCGATGCCCTCGCGCTCCATCGCCAGCTTGAAGCCCAGGTTCGACATCACGGTGGCGACCGCGGTGTTGCCGCGCAGCGTGCCGGCCTCCTTCATCGCGAGGGCGAGGACGGCGATGATCTGGTCGCCGTCGACCTCGTTGCCGTCGGCGTCGGCGGCCAGGCACCGGTCGGCGTCGCCGTCGAGGGCGATGCCGAGGTCGGCGCGGTGCTCGCGCATGGCGGTGCGCAGCTTGTCGAGGTGGGTGGAGCCGACGCCGTCGTTGATGTTGAGGCCGTTCGGCTCGGCGCCCAGGGTGTAGACGACCTCGGCGCCCGCGCGGGCGAAGGCCTCGGGGGCGACCCGGGCGGCGGCGCCGTGCGCGCCGTCGATGACGACGCGCACGCCGTCGAGCCGGTTCGGGAGGACGGCGACGAGGTGGGCGACGTACTTGTCGAAGCCCTCGGTGTACTGGCGGACGCGGCCGACGGCGGCGCCGGTGGGGCGCTTCCAGTCCTCGTCGGTGCCGACGCCGTAGCGGTGGTAGTGCTCCTCGATGGCGTCCTCGATGGCGTCGTCGAGCTTGTGGCCGCCGCGCGCGAGGAACTTGATGCCGTTGTCGGGCATCGCGTTGTGGCTGGCGGAGAGCATCACGCCGAAGTCGGCGCCGAGGGCGCCGGTGAGGTAGGCGACGGCCGGGGTGGGCAGCACGCCGACCCGCAGGACGTCGACGCCGGCGCTGGCCAGGCCGGCGATGACCGCGGCCTCCAGGAACTCTCCGGAGGCCCTCGGGTCGCGGCCCACCACGGCGACCGGCCGGTGCCCGTCGAAGGCGCCGGCGTCACCGAGCACATGCGCCGCGGCGACCGACAGGCCGAGGGCCAGTTCGGCGGTCAGGCCCTCGTTGGCCACACCGCGTACCCCGTCCGTACCGAAGAGTCGTCCCACTGTTCCGTCCTAAAAGTCGCCCTGCTCGATGTCCATCGCCGTCCCGCCGTCCGCACCGGCGGGAGAGCACGACGCCCCGGAGTACACGAGGTACTCCGGGGCGTACGGGTTGCACCGGGATGCGTACCACCGGAGCGGCACGCACCCCCGGGGTGCAATTAGCGCTTGCTGTACTGCGGCGCCTTGCGGGCCTTCTTGAGACCGGCCTTCTTGCGCTCGACGGCGCGCGAGTCACGGGTCAGGAAGCCGGCCTTCTTGAGGGCGGCGCGGTTGTTGTCCACGTCGGCCTCGTTCAGGGCGCGGGCCACGCCGAGGCGCAGCGCGTAGGCCTGACCGGAGGTGCCGCCACCCGCGATGCGGGCCACGACGTCGTAGCGGCCGTCGAGCTCAAGGAGCTTGAACGGCTCGTTGACGGTCTGCTGGTGCACCTTGTTGGGGAAGTAGTTCTCCAGGGTGCGACCGTTGATCTTCCACTTGCCGGTGCCCGGGACGATCCGCACGCGGGCGATCGCCTCCTTGCGGCGGCCGAGGCCGGCGCCGGGGACGGCCTCGCCGAAGCGGCCGGCCAGGGACTCGGAGGTGTACTCGGTCTCCGAGGTGTACTCTTCGACGTTCTCGTTCTCGTCGAACTCGACCTCGAGGGTGTTCTCGATGGCAGTCTCGGCCACGGTGTTCCTCAGCTCCTGCTGTAAATCAGTGATGTGGTGGGGTGGCCGAAATTACTGCGCGACCTGGGTGATCTCGAACGGCACCGGCTGCTGCGCAGCGTGCGGGTGCTGGTCGCCCGAGTAGACCTTCAGCTTCGAGAGCATCTGACGGCCCAGGCTGTTCTTGGGGATCATGCCCTTGATGGCCTTCTCGACGGCCTTCTCCGGGTTCTTCGCGAGGAGGTCGTCGTAGCGGACCGAGCGGAGACCGCCCGGGAAGCCGCTGTGGCGGTAGGCCAGCTTCTGGGTCTTCTTGTTACCCGAGAGGTGCACCTTGTCGGCGTTGATGATGATGACGAAGTCACCGGTGTCAACGTGCGGCGCGTAGATCGCCTTGTGCTTGCCCCGGAGGAGGTTGGCGGCCTGGGAGGCCAGGCGGCCGAGCACGACGTCGGACGCGTCGATGACGTGCCACTGACGCTGGACGTCGCCGGGCTTGGGGCTGTACGTACGCACGGTCGTAGCCTTCGCTTTTCAGTGAGTGGGTCCTGACAGGAGCACCTGGCCGACGTGATCAGCCTGGTCACCCCTGGACGCAATTCAGGGGCGAGCCGCTGGTCATCGACCGGGCAGTCTCCGGCGTACCGACCTCTCACGTGAGATGGAGCGAGCCAATACGCACAACAAGCGCCCAGCCTACCGGGCGCTCCGCGAAGGGTCAAAAACGCTCAGCGGTCGCGTACGACGCGCGTCTCGTCCCAGACCGGTTCCGGCGACTCGTACACGCGCCCGTCGGAGCCGAAGACCAGGAAGCGGTCGAAGGTCCGGGCGAACCACCGGTCGTGCGTCACGCACAGCACGGTGCCGTCGAAGGCCTCCAGGCCCTGCTGCAGCGCCTCGGCGCTCTCCAGGTCCAGGTTGTCCGTCGGCTCGTCCAGCAGCAGCGCCGTGACGCCGGAGAGCTCCAGCTTGAGGATCATCAGCCGGGCCTGCTGGCCGCCGGAGAGCGACTCGAACTTCTGCTCCTCCTGGCGGTCGAGCTCGTAGCGGCGCAGTGCGCCCATCGCGGCGCCGCGGCTGAGCGCGTGCTCCTCCTCGACGATCGAGCGGACGGTGCGGCCCATCAGCTCGGGGTGGGCGTGGGTCTGCCGGAAGTGCCCGGGCACCACGCGGGCGCCGAGCTTCCAGCTGCCGCCGTGCTTCACGGTGCCGTCGCCGGCCAGCAGCCGCAGGAAGTGCGACTTGCCGGAGCCGTTGGAGCCGAGCACGCCGATCCGCTCGCCGTAGAAGACCTCCAGGTCGAAGGGCTTCATGAGGCCGCTGAGCTCCAGCTTCTCCATGGTGAAGGCGCGGACGCCGGTGCGGCCGCCCTTGAGCCGCATGGTGATGGACTGCTCGCGCGGCGGCGCCTCGGGCGGGCCGGCGTCCTCGAACTTCTTCAGCCGGGTCTGGGAGGCGGCGTAGCGGGAGGCCATCTCGTGGCTGACCGCGGCGGCCTGGCGGAGGTTGACGACGAGCTTCTTGAGCTTGGCGTGTTCTTCGTCCCAGCGGCGGCGCAGTTCCTCGAAGCGCTCGAAGCGGGCGCGGCGGGCGTCGTGGAAGGAGTCGAAGCCGCCGCCGTGCACCCAGACGCTGGAGCCGGCCGCGCCGGTCTCGACGCTGATGATCTTCTCGGCGGTGCGGGAGAGCAGCTCGCGGTCGTGCGAGATGTAGAGCACGGTCTTGCCGGTGGCCTTGATCGCCTCCTCCAGCCAGCGCTTGCCCGGCACGTCGAGGTAGTTGTCCGGCTCGTCGAGCAGGAGCACCTCCTCGGGGCCGCGCAGCAGCGCCTCCAGGACGAGGCGCTTCTGCTCGCCGCCGGAGAGGGTGTTGAGGCCGCGGAACTGCGCCCGGTCGAAGGGCATCCCGAGCGCTGCCGTGGTGCAGACGTCCCAGGTGGTCTCGTAGTCGTAGCCGTCGGCGTCGGCCCAGTCGGCGAGCGCCTGCGCGTACCGCATCTGGGTCTTCTCGTCGTCCTGCGCGAGCATCGCGAGCTCGGCGGCGTCGACCGCGCGGGCCGCGACGGCGATCCGGGCGGGGGCGACGGAGACCAGCAGGTCGCGGACGGAGGCGTCGGCGGGCAGGGCGCCCGGGGTGTCGCGGGTGTCCTCGCGGCCGGTCGTGCCGACGAACTGGCGCATCACGCCGAGGCCGCCGGTGACCGTGACGGTGCCGCCGTGCGGCTGGACGTCCCCGGCGATCATGCGCAGCAGCGTGGTCTTGCCGGCGCCGTTCGCGCCGACCAGCGCGACGGCGGCGCCCTCGCCGACCCGGAAGGACGCGTCGTCGAACAGCACCCGCCCGTCGGGCAGGTAGTACTCAAGGTGTGAAATCTCGACGTGTCCCATGGCCCGGATTGTGCCAAGCGGGCGGCCCGGATCCCAAACCGTTATTGCGCGCCCGCTCCGGCCGGGCGTCAGTCCTGGCCGGGCAGGGTGCGCATCCGGCGGGAGGCCCGGTTGCGCTCGGCGAGGAGGTCGTCGGCGGGGTAGCCGACCTCCTCCAGCGTCAGCCCGTACGGGCGGACGACGTTGACGGCGGAGTTGCGCACCCGTCCGGCCAGCACCTCGCCGGGGAACTCCGGCGACCGGTGGCCGTCGCCGACCAGCAGCATGGCGCCGACGAGCGAGCGCACCATGTTGTGGCAGAAGGCGTCGGCGCGCACGGTGGCGACGGCCAGCGTGCCCTCCTGGGCGGCGTACGGGTCGACGGGCACCCGGTCCCAGCGGAGTTCGAGCAGGGTGCGGATGGTGGTGGCGCCCTCGCGCTTCTTGCAGTACGCGGCGAAGTCGTGCTCGCCGAGCAGGAGCCGGGCGGCCTCGTTCATCCGGTCGACGTCGAGCGGGCGGTCGTGCCAGAGCACGTGGCCGCGCAGCAGCGGGTCGACGCCGCCGGGCTGGTCGGCGACCCGGTAGGCGTAGCGGCGCCAGACGGCGGCGAAGCGGGCGTCGAAGCCGTGCGGGGCCTCGGAGACCCGGTGGATCCGGACGTCGGCCGGCAGGCGGCCGGCGAGGCGGCGCAGCAGCTTCTCGCCGTGCTCGGCCCAGAGGTCCTCGGGGAGGTCGACGTGGGCGACCTGGCCGCGGGCGTGCACGCCGGCGTCGGTGCGGCCGGCGACGGTCAGTGCGAACGGGAGGGCGCTGCGGGTGACGATCTGCAGGGCGCTCTCGATCTCCTCCTGCACGGTGCGCCGGCCGCGCTGGCGGGCCCAGCCGGAGAACTCGGCACCGTGGTAGGCCAGGTCGAACCTGATCCGGCGGTACCCGTCGGCCGGTCCGTCCTTGACGGGGGCCGGCTCGGCACAGTCGTTGACCACATCTGCTCCTGGGGGAACGGCCGGCGGCGGCCGGGAGATCGGCGGCCGGGAGGAACGGCCTGCGGGAACTGCTCGGGCCCGCCCTCCCCACGGATGGGGAGGGCGGGCCCGGGTGTGACACCTGGCGGCGTCAGGCCTCGGTGGTCTCCGCGGCCTCGGCCTCGTCGGCCTTGGTCTCCTCGACCTTGGTCTCCTCGACCTTGGCGTCGGACTCCTTGACCGCGCGCTTGGCGGCGGCCTCGGCCTCGGCGACGGTCGCCTTGGTGGCGATCTCGCCCTCGACCAGCTCGATCACGGCCATCGGCGCGTTGTCGCCGCGACGGCCGCCGATCTTGGTGATGCGGGTGTAGCCACCGGGACGGTTCTCGTAGCGCGGCGCGATCTCGGTGAAGAGGGTGTGCAGCACGGAGACGTCGGTGATCGTCTTGCGGACGAGGCGACGGTTGTGGATGTCGCCCTTCTTCGCCTTGGTGATCAGCTTCTCGGCCAGCGGGCGCATCCGACGGGCCTTGGCCTCGGTCGTGGTGATGCGGCCGTACTGGAACAGCTCCCGGCACAGACCGGCGAGCAGCAGCGGCTCGTGGTGCGGGCCGCCGCCGAGGCGGGCACCCTTGGTGGGACGCGGCATGGATGACTCCTTGGATCTCCGACTACGGCCGTATCAGGTACCGCAGCGGGCGTCCGGGCACTGTGCCCGGACGGCTTGGCATCGAAGCGGGGGCGATCCGCGAGGACCGCCCCCGACCCCAAATTCTTAGTACTGCTCGGTCTCCGCGTAGCCCTGGTCGTCCAGGTCGTCGGCGCCGAAGGCGTCGGCGGCGGCGGTCGGGTCGAACCCGGGCGGGCTGTCCTTGAGGGCCAGGCCCATGCCGGCCAGCTTCGCCTTGACCTCGTCGATCGACTTCGCACCGAAGTTGCGGATGTCGAGCAGGTCGGCCTCGGAGCGGGCGACGAGCTCACCCACGGTGTGGATGCCCTCGCGCTTGAGGCAGTTGTACGACCGAACGGTGAGCTCCAGCTCCTCGATCGGCAGCGCCAGGTCGGCGGCCAGGGCGGCGTCCGTCGGGGACGGGCCCATGTCGATGCCCTCGGCGTCGATGTTCAGCTCGCGGGCGAGACCGAACAGCTCCACCAGGGTCTTGCCGGCCGAGGCCATGGCGTCACGGGGGCGCATGGCGGGCTTCGTCTCGACGTCGACGATGAGCTTGTCGAAGTCGGTCCGCTGCTCGACTCGGGTGGCCTCGACCTTGTAGGTGACCTTCAGCACGGGGCTGTAGATCGAGTCGACCGGGATGCGGCCGATCTCCTGGCCGGAGGCCTTGTTCTGCACGGCGGAGACGTAGCCGCGACCGCGCTCGACGGTCAGCTCCATCTCCAGCTTGCCCTTGCCGTTGAGCGTGGCGAGGACGAGCTCGGGGTTGTGCACCTCGACACCGGCCGGGGGCGCGATGTCGGCGGCGGTGACCACACCCGGGCCCTGCTTGCGCAGGTACATCACGACCGGCTCGTCGTGCTCCGAGGAGACGACCAGCTGCTTGATGTTGAGGATGAGGTCGGTGACGTCCTCCTTGACGCCCGGCACGGTGGTGAACTCGTGCAGGACACCGTCGACCCGGATGCTGGTGACGGCGGCACCGGGGATCGAGGAGAGGAGCGTGCGGCGGAGCGAGTTGCCGAGGGTGTAGCCGAAGCCGGGCTCCAGGGGCTCGATCACGAACCGGGAGCGGAATTCGTCGACGACCTCTTCGGTCAGCGAGGGGCGCTGAGCGATCAGCATGAGAGGTGTTCCTCCAATTGTCTTCGGCACCCACTATTTGATGCCGACAGGACCAAGCGTACGGGGTCCTGCGCGAAGCAGGACCCCGTACGAGGTTTACATCACCCGCGTGCCCGAAGGCACCGCGTCAGACGCGGCGGCGCTTCGGCGGACGGCAGCCGTTGTGCGGGGTGGGGGTGACGTCCTGGATCGAGCCGACCTCCAGGCCGGTGGCCTGGAGCGAGCGGATCGCGGTCTCGCGGCCGGAGCCCGGACCCTTCACGAAGACGTCGACCTTGCGCATGCCGTGCTCCTGCGCACGACGCGCGGCGGACTCGGCGGCCATCTGCGCGGCGAACGGGGTGGACTTGCGCGAGCCCTTGAAGCCGACGTGGCCGGCAGAGGCCCAGGAGATCACGTTGCCCGCGGGGTCCGTGATCGAAACGATGGTGTTGTTGAACGTGCTCTTGATGTGAGCGTGCCCGTGGGCGACGTTCTTCTTCTCCTTGCGGCGGATCTTCTTCGCGCCGGCAGCCTGACGACCCTTGGGGGGCATAAGTCTGTTCTCCTACTGAGGTGGTCGGTCCGCTAACCCGCGGGCCGGAGGGATGTCCGGTGACGGGACGGACTACTTCTTGCCCGGCTTCTTCTTGCCGGCAATCGCGCGACGCGGGCCCTTGCGGGTACGCGCGTTGGTGTGGGTGCGCTGACCGCGCACCGGCAGGCCACGACGGTGACGCAGACCCTCGTAGCAGCCGATCTCGACCTTGCGGCGGATGTCGGCGGCCACCGAACGGCGGAGGTCACCCTCCACCTCGAAGTTCGCGTCGATGTACTTCTGCAGCTTGACGAGGTCTTCCTCGGTGATCTCGCGGACGCGGACGTCCGGGTTCACCCCGGTCTCGGCAAGAGTCTGCTCGGCGCGGGTGCGACCGATGCCGTACACGTAGGTGAGGGCGATCTCGATCCGCTTCTCGCGGGGGAGATCAACGCCGGCAAGGCGTGCCATTCATGGCTCCTGTGGTTCTTCAGAGGTCTTGCGTGCCGCCTACTCCGTCGCCTCTCGGCGAGGGAGCCCCGGCCTCTGACCGGGGGTGGCAGTCCGTCCCCTGGGGACGGATCGGGCAGCCCGCGTATGACGTTGTTGCGCGTCGCGCGAAGTACTACGAGAAATGCTGGAGAGCGTCAGCCCTGGCGCTGCTTGTGGCGCAGGTTGTCGCAGATCACCATGACCCGGCCGTGACGGCGGATCACCTTGCACTTGTCGCAGATCTTCTTGACGCTCGGCTTGACCTTCATCGTTCAGGTTCTCCGGGTCTCGATCTGACGGGTCTTTACTTGTAGCGGTAAACGATCCGGCCACGCGTCAGGTCATAGGGGCTGAGCTCCACCACGACCCGGTCGTCCGGGAGGATCCGGATGTAGTGCATCCGCATCTTTCCGCTGATGTGCGCGAGGACCTTGTGACCGTTCTGCAGCTCGACCTTGAACATGGCGTTCGGAAGAGACTCGATCACGGTGCCCTCGATCTCAATGGCGCCTTGCTTCTTTGCCATGAACTGCGAGATCCACCTTCCGGGGCCGGCTACCGCATGCGGCACGCTCGTGCGAGCCTGGGTCCACCCCACCCCTGCCGGAGAATGCCCTTGCGGGATCCCGATCGGGAAGAGGACGTGCCGAAGCACGCTACGAGTGAGCCGACGCATCAGTCTACGACAGCCCCCAAGCGGACGCCAAAACGGCTCGGACGGTCACGCCCGGTGCTGCAGCGGCAGCGCCGCGACGGGCTGCACCTGGGCGGTGCACGCCGAGCAGCGGCTGGCGGCCTGCGGGATCTCCGTCAGGCACTCCGGGCAGGGCCGCTTCGGCGTGGCGGGCTTCTTCGGCAGGTACCGCGCAGTGGCCTTCGTCACCGGCAGCACCACGCAGAAGTACAGGACCGCGGCGGTCAGCACGAAGGCCATCATCGCGTTGAGGAACTGCCCGTACGGGAACTCCACCCCGCCCAGGTGGGCCTTCTTGCCGCCGAAGTCGCCGGCCGCGCCCACCGCCACACCGACCAGCGGGGTGAGGAAGGCGGAGACGAAGCCGGTCACCACACCGGTGAAGGCGGCGCCGATCACGACACCGACCGCGAGGTCGATGACGTTGCCGCGCATCAGGAAGTCCCGGAACCCCTTGAACACTCTTCTTCTCCTTCGTCGCCACGCGTGGCCGCGCTGTCCACCGATCGCTGTCCGCCGATAAAAATAGGACAAAGGGCCTGGAGAGCGAAACCTCCAGGCCCTTCGGACGTCCTGCCGGCCGACCGGCTCAGCCCAGCGGGTCCGGCGCGGCCACCACGCCGTACTTGGCCAGCTCCGCGCGGCCGCCGTCGAAGGCGGTCAGCACGAGCGGGCCCTGCTCGGTGACGGCCACCGAGTGCTCCCAGTGCGAGGCCCAGGTGCCGTCGTTGGTGACGACCGTCCAGTCGTCCTCCAGCACGGCGGAGTGCGGGGTGCCGAGCGTCACCATCGGCTCGATCGCGAGCACCGTGCCGGGGATCAGCTTGGGGCCCTTGCCGCGGCCCGCGACGTAGTTGAGCACGTGCGGCTCCATGTGCATGGCGGTGCCGATGCCGTGGCCCCCGTAGCCCTCCACGATGCCCCACTTGCCCTTGGGGGGCAGCGGCTGGCGGCGGATGAAGCCCTCGATCGCCTTGGAGACGTCGACCAGCCGGTTGTTCCTCTTCATCTGGGCGATGCCGGCCCACATGGAGCCCTCGGTGACCCGGCTCAGCAGGGTGTGCTCCGCCGCGGCCTCGCCCACCCCCACGGTGATGGCCGCGTCGCCGTGCCAGCCGTCGAGGATGGCCCCGCAGTCGATCGAGACGAGGTCGCCCTCCTGCAGCACCCGCTCGCCGGGGATGCCGTGGACGATCTCGTTGTTCACCGAGGCGCAGATCACACCGGGGAACCAGAGGCCCCCGTGGTGCGCCCGGAAGTTCGAGGTCGCGCCGTGGTCGGTGATGACCTTGTCCGCGATGTCGTTGAGCTCCTGCGTGGTGACGCCCGGGACGACCGCCTCCCGGCAGGCCTTGAGCGCTTCGGCGACGACCAGCCCGGCCGCCCGCATCTTCGCGATCTGCTCGGGGGTCTTGATCTCCACCATCTGGTCACGCCTTCCACTGTCGGACGCCGCCCGGTCCTTGCCGGGCGGCCGTGCACTCGTTACCACCGTACGACGCCGCAACGGCCGGGACGCCCCGCGAGTGGGGCTTCCCGGCCGTTGCGGACCGTCTCAGGCGCTCTTCTTCTGCTCCAGGGCGGAGACAGCGCGCTCGGTCACCTCGTCCACCTTGCCGAGGGCGGAGATGGTGACCAGCAGGCCCTGCTCCTCGTAGTAGCCGATGATCGGCTCCGTCTTGGAGTGGTACTCCTCCAGGCGGACCCGCACGGCCTCCTCGGTGTCGTCGGAGCGCTGGTACAGCTCGCCGCCGCACTCGTCGCAGACACCTTCGGCGGTGGGCTGGTTGTACACCACGTGGAACACGTGGCTGCCGTTGTTGCGGCACAGCCGGCGACCGGCGATGCGCTTGACGACCTCGTCCTCGGGGACCTCCAGGTCGAGAACGCCGTCGAGGGCGATGCCCTCCTCGGCGAGGATCTCGTCCAGAGCCTTGGCCTGGCCGAGGTTCCGCGGGAAGCCGTCGAGCAGGAAGCCGTTGGCGGCGTCCGGCTGCAGCATGCGGTCCTTGGCCATGCCGATGGTGACCTCATCCGGTACCAGTCGGCCTGCGTCCATGTACGCCTTGGCCTCGAGCCCCAAAGGGGTGCCCTGGCTGATGTTGGCGCGGAACAGGTCACCGGTGGAGATGTGCGGGATGGACAGGGTCTTGGCGAGCACGTGCGCCTGAGTACCCTTCCCGGCCCCGGGAGGTCCGACGAGGACGATACGCATCAGCGGAGGAACCCTTCGTAATTACGCTGCTGGAGCTGGCTCTCGATCTGCTTCACAGTTTCGAGTCCGACGCCGACGACGATGAGCACGCTGGTGCCGCCGAACGGGAAGTTCTGGTTCGCGTTGAAGGCAACCAGGGCGATCATCGGGATCAACGCGATCAGGCCCAGGTAGAGCGATCCTGGCCACGTGATGCGGGTGAGCACGTAGTTCAGGTACTCGGCCGTCGGTCGGCCGGCCCGGATGCCCGGGATGAACCCACCATACTTCTTCATATTGTCCGCAACTTCTTCGGGGTTGAAGGAGATGGCCACGTAGAAGAAGGCGAAGAAGACGATGAGGACGAAGTAGGTCGCCATGTAGACCGGGTGGTCACCCTTGACGAAGTTCTTCTGGATCCAGCCGGCCCAGCCGGAGTTGCTGTTGGTGAGCTGCACCAGCAGGGCCGGGATGTAGAGGAGCGACGAGGCGAAGATGACCGGGATCACACCCGCCTGGTTGACCTTCAACGGGATGTAGGTCGAGGTGCCGCCGAAGGCGCGGCGCCCGATCATCCGCTTCGCGTACTGGACCGGGATCCGGCGCTGGGCCTGCTCGACGAAGATGACGAGGCAGACGACCACGATGCCGATCGCGATGACGCTGAAGAACTCCACCCAGCCGCCGCCGATGGTGCCGGACTGCTTGATCGCCCACATCGAGCCGGGGAAGCCGGCCGCGATGGAGGTGAAGATCAGGATGGACATGCCGTTGCCGATGCCGCGGTCGGTGATGAGCTCGCCGAGCCACATGATCACCGTGGTGCCGGCGGTCATCGTGATGACCATGGTGGCCACCCGGAAGACGCCGGTGTCCGGCACGACATCGCCGGCCACGGAGCAACCCGAGAACAGCGCGCCGCTGGAGGCCGTCGCGACGATGCCGGTGCCCTGGAGCACGGCGAGCGCGATGGTCAGGTAACGGGTGTACTGGGTGATCTTCGCGGTGCCGGCCTGGCCCTCCTTCTTCAGCGCCTCGAGTCGCGGGATCACGACCGTGAGGAGCTGGAGGATGATGCTGGCCGTGATGTACGGCATGATGCCGAGCGCGAAGATCGTCAGCTGCAGCAGCGCGTTGCCGCTGAACAGGTTGACCAGGCCGAACAGGCTGTTGGACGAGGTGTCCTTGAGACACTGGTTGACGGCCACGAAGTTCACGCCCGGAATGGGAACGTGTGCGCCCAGCCGGAACAGCACCATGATGCCCAGCGTGAACAGCAGCTTCTTGCGCAGGTCGGGCGTCTGGAACGCCCGCGCGAACGCACTGAGCACGGTGCCTCCTGCGCCTCCCGCACGTCGTCGGCGGGAGGGTCGGTCCTGATGGGGGGGTGGGTCCTTCTCGGCTCCCGTGCGCCTGCACAGACATGCCTGTGCCGCAGCGTACAAGGGAACTCCACGGACTCTAACAGTGTGCGGCGACGCTGGAGAAGCGCGTCAGGGCGCCATCCCCCGGCCGCGAGCCGGGATGCCCGGTTTTGGCCGGTGTTGAGCACACGTCAGTTTTCCCGGAGCCGCCGGAAAAGCAGCGGGCCCGCACCTCCCGGAAGAGGTGCGGGCCCGCTGGGGTCAACGAGTTCAGAGGAGCTCGGTGACGGTGCCGCCTGCGGCGGTGATCTTCTCCGCGGCGGAGCCGGAGACGGCGTCGACCGTCACCTGCAGCGCCACGGCGATGTCGCCCTGGCCGAGGACCTTGACGAGCTCGTTCTTGCGAACGGCGCCCTTCGCGATCAGGTCGACCACGGTGACCTCGCCACCGTTCGGGTAGAGCTCGGCCAGCTTGTCCAGGTTCACGACCTGGAACTGCTTGTGGGCCGGGTTCTTGAAGCCCTTCAGCTTCGGCAGGCGCATGTGGAGGGGCATCTGGCCACCCTCGAAGCGCTGCGGAACCTGGTAACGGGCCTTGGTGCCCTTGGTACCACGACCGGCGGTCTTACCCTTGGAACCCTCACCGCGACCCACACGGGTCTTCTCGGTCTTGGCGCCGGGGGCGGGCCGCAGGTTGTGGATCTTGATCGGCGAGTCCGCCATGTCAGTCCACCTCCTCGACCGTGACGAGGTGACGAACGGTCTGGACCATGCCGCGGATCTCCGGGCGGTCCTCCTTCACCACGGTGTCGTTCAGCCGCTTGAGGCCGAGCGAACGCAGGGTGTCACGGTGGTTCTGCTTGCTACCGATGTAGGACTTGGTCTGCGTGACCTTGAGGCGAGCCATCAGGAGCTCACCCCAGCCGCGCGGGCCCGCAGCAGAGCGGCGGGAGCCACGTCCTCCAGCGGCAGACCACGACGGGCCGCGATCTCCTCGGGGCGCACGAGGCCCTTCAGAGCAGCCACCGTGGCGTGCACGATGTTGATCGCGTTGTCCGAGCCGAGCGACTTCGACAGGATGTCGTGGACGCCGGCGCACTCGAGGACGGCACGCACCGGGCCACCGGCGATGACGCCGGTACCGGGGGACGCCGGCTTCAGCAGCACGACGCCGGCCGCCTTCTCGCCCTGAATGGGGTGCGGGATGGTGCCCTGGATACGGGGGACCTTGAAGAAGCTCTTCTTGGCCTCCTCAACACCCTTGGCGATGGCGGCCGGAACCTCCTTCGCCTTGCCGTAACCGACACCCACGGTGCCGTCACCGTCGCCCACCACGACCAGCGCGGTGAAGCTGAAACGACGACCACCCTTGACTACCTTGGCGACACGGTTGATCGCAACGACACGCTCGACGTAAGCAGTCTTCTCGACGGCGGGGGCGTTGCCCCGGTCGTCACGCTTACGGTCGCGCCGCTCGCCGCCGGTGCCACCGCCGGCGCCGCTACCGCGGCGCTGGGGTCCAGCCATTGGAATTACCTCTCTCGTTTACGTCCGTCGACAGAGCCGACGAGCGGCTTAGAAGTCGAGCCCGGCCTCACGGGCCGCGTCCGCCAGGGCGGCGATGCGGCCGGCGTACCGGTTGCCCGCGCGGTCGAAGACGACCGCTTCGATGCCGGCGGCCTTGGCGCGCTCGGCGACCAGGCTCCCGACCTTCTTGGCCAGCTCGGTCTTGTCGCCCTCGGTGCCACGGATGGACACGTCGAGGGTGGACGCCGACGCCAGGGTGTAACCCTTGGCGTCGTCGATGACCTGGGCGACCATGTGACGGTTCGAACGCGTCACGACGAGGCGCGGACGCACCTCGGTGCCGACGACGCGCTTGCGAACGCGGATGGCGCGGCGCTTGCGGGCGGCGTTCTTGTAGGCGTTGCCCTTGCCGATCTTGACAGAGACGCTCATCGCTTACTTACCACTCTTTCCGACCTTGCGGCGGATGACCTCGCCCGCGTACTTGACGCCCTTGGCCTTGTACGGGTCGGGCTTGCGAAGCTTGCGGATCTTGGCAGCGACCTCGCCGACCTTCTGCTTGTCGATGCCGTCCACGTGGAACTTGGTGGGCGTCTCGACGACGAAGGAGATGCCCTCCGGGGCCTCGACGAGGATCGGGTGGCTGTAGCCGAGCGAGAACTCCATGTCGGAGCCCTTCGCCGCGACACGGTAACCAACACCGCTGATCTCGAGCGACTTGCGGTAGCCCGCGGTCACGCCGGTGATCATGTTCGCCACCAGCGTGCGGCTCAGGCCGTGCAGGGCCTTCGACTGACGCTCGTCGTTCGGACGCGAGACGATCAGCTTGCCGTCCTCGTCCTTGCCGATCTCGATCGGCGCGGCGACGACATGGGTGAGCGAGCCCTTGGGGCCCTTCACCGAGACCGCCTGGCCCTCGATGGTGACGTCCACGCCGGCGGGAACCGGGATGGGCAGCCGTCCAATGCGCGACATTGCTGTACCTCCGTTTCCCGAATTACCAGACGTAGGCGAGAACTTCTCCGCCTACGCCCTTCTTGGCGGCCTGCTTGTCGGTCAGGAGGCCGGAGGACGTGGAGATGATCGCCACGCCCAGGCCGCCGAGAACCTTCGGCAGGTTGGTGGACTTTGCGTACACACGCAGACCCGGCTTGCTGATGCGCTTGATGCCGGCGATGGAACGCTCGCGGTTGGGACCGAACTTGAGCTCGATGGTCAGCTTCTTGCCGACCTCGCCCTCGGTGGGGTCCTCGACCTGGTAGGAGGAGATGTAACCCTCCTGCTGCAGGATCTCGGCGACGTGCGCCTTGATCTTGCTCGACGGCATCACGACGGAGTCGTGGTACGCCGAGTTGGCGTTACGCAGACGGGTGAGCATGTCTGCGATGGGGTCGGTCATGGTCATGGTGGCCTCAGGCCTCTCCCGCCGTGGTTTCTCCGCGCCAGGTCCCCCTGCCGCACTCACGGGGAGTGCGGAAGGGGCACAAACGCAGGGGACCTGCGACGTAGTAAGACATGGGTGTGAGCCCTCACTAGAGAGCCGCGAGCATCCATGGAGATGCCGCGGCAGGGGCCCGACCCCACCACCTTACGGGATTCCGAACGGAAGCCCAAAAGTGCGGGGGCCGGGCACGCTGCTCATCGATGGTGTGCCGTGGGCGCCTGGACTACCAGGAGCTCTTGGTCACGCCCGGCAGCTCGCCGCGGTGTGCCATCTCACGGAGGCAGACACGGCACAGGCCGAACTTGCGGTACACCGAGTGCGGGCGACCGCAGCGCTGGCACCGGGTGTAACCCCGGACGCCGAACTTCGGCTTACGCTCGGCCTTTGCGATCAGGGCCTTCTTCGCCATGGCTCACGCCTCCTTGAACGGGAAGCCCAGAGCGCGCAGGAGCGCCCGGCCCTCATCGTCGGTCTGAGCGGTGGTCACGACGGTGATGTCCATACCGCGCTGACGGTCGACCTTGTCCTGGTCGATCTCGTGGAACATGACCTGCTCGGTCAGACCGAAGGTGTAGTTTCCACGGCCGTCGAACTGCTTGGGCGAGAGGCCGCGGAAGTCACGGATACGCGGCAGAGCCAGCGACACCAGACGGTCCACGAACTCCCACATGCGGTCACCACGGAGGGTGACGTGGGCGCCGATCGGCTGACCCTCGCGCAGCTTGAACTGCGCGATGGACTTGCGGGCCTTGGTCACGGCCGGCTTCTGGCCGGTGATCGCGGTCAGGTCCTTGATCGCGCCCTCGATCAGCTTGCTGTCACGGGCTGCCTCGCCGACACCCATGTTGACCACGACCTTGACCAGGCCGGGGATCAGCATGACGTTCTCGTACGAGAACTCCTCGTGCAGCTGGCCCTTGATCTCGGAGTTGTAACGCTCCTTGAGACGGGGGGCCACCTTCTCAACAGTCGTCTCAGACATCAGATGTCCTCACCGGTTCGCTTGGCAACGCGGATCTTGTTGCCCTCGTCGTCGAAGCGGTAGCCAACGCGGGTGACGACCTTCTTGCCGTCCTTCTCCACGACCAGCTGGACGTTGGAGACGTGCACGGGGGCCTCGACGGTGACAATGCCACCCTGGGTGCCCGGGCCCGGCTTGGTGTGCTTCTTGACCCGGTTGACACCCTCGACCAGGACCTTGTTCTCGGCGGGGATGGCCTGGATGACCTTGCCCTGCTTGCCCTTGTCCTTGCCGGTGATGACCTGGACCAGGTCACCCTTCTTGATCTTCATGCTGTTCGCCATGGGTTAGAGCACCTCCGGCGCCAGCGAGATGATCTTCATGAACTTCTTGTCACGCAGCTCGCGGCCCACCGGGCCGAAGATGCGGGTACCACGGGGGTCACCATCGGTGTTCTTGAGAACGACAGCGGCGTTCTCGTCGAAACGGATGTAGGAACCGTCCGGACGACGGCGCTCCTTGACGGTGCGGACGATGACGCACTTGACGACGTCACCCTTCTTCACCGAACCGCCGGGGATCGCGTCCTTCACGGTGGCGACGATGACGTCCCCGATACCGGCGTAGCGGCGACCGGAGCCACCGAGAACGCGGATGCAGAGAATCTCCTTGGCACCCGTGTTGTCGGCGACGCGCAGTCGCGACTCCTGCTGGATCACAGCTTTCTCCTGATCGTCAACGAGAGTCGACGGGCCGGCCGCTGCTCACTCGATCGCATCGCTGCATCGAGCACATACGGCCGTACCACATCGGCTTCGTTACTTGGCCTTCTCGAGGATCTCGACGACGCGCCAGCGCTTCGTCGCGGACAGCGGCCGGGTCTCCATGAGGAGGACACGGTCGCCGACACCGCACGCGTTCTGCTCGTCGTGCGCCTTCAGCTTGTTCGTACGGCGGATGACCTTGCCGTACAGCGCGTGCTTGACGCGGTCCTCGACGGCGACGACGACGGTCTTGTCCATCTTGTCGCTGACGACGAGACCCTCACGGGTCTTGCGGAAACCGCGCGTCTCGTTGGTGTTCTCAGTCATCAGGCGTTCTCCACCGTCTCGATGCCCAGCTCGCGCTCGCGCATCAGGGTGTAGATCCGCGCGATGTCCTTACGGACCAGCTTCAGCCGGCCGTGGTTGTCGAGCTGCCCGGTCGCCGCCTGGAAGCGGAGGTTGAACAGCTCCTCCTTGGCCTCACGCAGCTTGGCAACGAGGCCCTCGTTGTCCAGCTGACGAAGCTCAGCAGCCTTGATAGCGGCCGACATCAGCTCTCACCGTCCTCGCGCCGGACGATCCGGCACTTCATCGGCAGCTTGTGCGCGGCGCGGGTGAGCGCCTCGCGAGCAACCTTCTCATTCGGGTACGACAGCTCGAACATGACCCGACCCGGGTGCACGTTCGCGATCCACCACTCCGGCGAACCCTTACCGGAACCCATGCGGGTCTCGGCGGGCTTCTTGGTGAGGGGACGGTCCGGGTAGATGTTGATCCAGACCTTGCCGCCACGGCGGATGTGACGGGTGATCGCGATACGAGCGGACTCGATCTGACGGTTCGTCACGTACGCCGGGGTGACGGCCTGGATGCCGAACTGGCCGAAGGCCAGCTCCGTACCGCCCTTGGCCGCGCCACGCCGCTTGGGGTGGTGCTGCTTGCGGTGCTTGACCCTACGGGGGATCAGCATGGGGGTCAGGCCTCCGTTCCGGTGTTCTCGGCAGCCGGAGCCTCGACCGCGGCGGCCGCAGGGGCCTCGGCGGCGGGACGACGGCCACCACGGCCACCACGCTCGCCGCCGCGCTCGCCACCACGGCGCTCGCCACCGCGGGCGGGACGACCACCCTCGGGACGGGCCGGGCGGTTGCCCGAACGGGCAGCGGCGTTCTCGGCGCGGACCTCGGCGATGTTCTTGACGTCGCCCTTGTAGATCCAGACCTTCACGCCGATGCGGCCGAAGGTGGTCTTGGCCTCGAAGAAGCCGTAGTCGACGTTCGCACGAAGGGTGTGCAGCGGCACACGGCCCTCGCGGTAGAACTCCGAACGGCTCATCTCGGCGCCGCCGAGACGACCGGAGCACTGGACCTTGATGCCCTTGGCGCCGGACTTCATGGTGCCCTGCATCGACTTGCGCATGGCACGGCGGAACGACACGCGGGAGGACAGCTGCTCCGCGACGCCCTGAGCCACGAGCTGGGCGTCCAGCTCGGGGTTCTTGACCTCAAGGATGTTCAGCTGGACCTGCTTGCCGGTCAGCTTCTCGAGGTCGCCGCGGATGCGGTCGGCCTCGGTGCCACGCCGGCCGATGACGATGCCGGGGCGGGCGGTGTGGATGTCAACGCGGACGCGGTCGCGGGTGCGCTCGATCTCGACCTTGGAGATGCCGGCGCGCTCCATGCCCTTCGTCATCATGCGACGAATGGCAACGTCTTCCTTGACGTAGTCCTTGTACAGCTTGTCGGCATACCAGCGGGACTTGAAGTCCGTGCTGATGCCGAGACGGAACCCGTGCGGGTTAACCTTCTGGCCCATTACCGGGTCCCTTCCTTGCTGCTGACGACCACGGTGATGTGGCTGGTCCGCTTGCGGATCCGGTAGGCACGGCCCTGAGCGCGCGGACGGAACCGCTTCAGGGTCGGACCCTCGTCAACGTACGCCTCAGAGATGTAGAGGTCGTCCACGTTGGAGTGGTTGTAGTTGTGTGCGGCGTTGGCGATGGCGCTGTCGAGCACCTTGCCGACCGGCACGGTGGCGGCCTGCGGAGCGAAACGCAGGACCGCCTGGGCCTCCGTGGCGTTCAGGCCACGGATGAGGTCCACCACGCGGCGGGCCTTCATGGGCGTGACGCGGATGTACCGCGCCTGGGCCCTGGCTTCCATGGTTGTCCCCTTAATGGAGTAAGTCATTGAGTCGTTCTGGCGCTAAAGCTCAAGCTCAGCGGAGCGACTAGCGACGCTTCGACTTGCGGTCATCCTTCACGTGCCCCTTGAAGGTGCGCGTGGGAGCGAACTCGCCGAGCTTGTGGCCGACCATCGACTCGGTGACGAACACCGGGACGTGCTTACGGCCATCGTGGACCGCGATCGTGTGACCCAGCATGGCCGGGGAGATCACGGAACGACGGGACCAGGTCTTGATGACGTTCTGCGTGCCCGCCTCGTTCTGGACATCCACCTTCTTCTGAAGGTGGTCGTCGATGAAGGGGCCCTTCTTGAGACTGCGCGGCATCTGACCTGCTCCTAGCGCTTCTTGTTGGTCTTGCGGCGGCGCACGATGAGCTTGTCCGACGCCTTGTTCGGGCGACGGGTACGGCCCTCGGGCTTGCCCCACGGCGAGACCGGGTGGCGACCACCGGAGGTCTTACCCTCACCACCACCGTGCGGGTGGTCGATCGGGTTCATGGCCACACCACGCACGGTCGGGCGGACGCCCTTCCAGCGCATACGGCCGGCCTTGCCCCAGTTGATGTTCGACTGCTCGGCGTTGCCGACCTCGCCGATGGTGGCGCGGCAGCGGGCGTCGACCAGACGGGTCTCACCCGACGGCATGCGCAGGGTCGCCATGCGGCCCTCACGCGCCAGCAGCTGGATGCCGGAACCGGCGGAGCGGGCCAGCTTGGCACCGCCACCGGGACGCAGCTCCACGGCGTGGATGGTGGTACCGACCGGGATGTTGCGCAGCGGCAGGTTGTTGCCCGGCTTGATGTCGGCCCCGGGGCCGTTCTCGATCCGGTCGCCCTGAGCAATGCCACGCGGCGCGATGATGTAGCGCTTCTCGCCGTCGAGGTAGTGCAGGAGCGCGATGCGCGCAGTGCGGTTGGGGTCGTACTCGATGTGAGCGACCTTGGCCGGCACGCCGTCCTTGTCGTGACGACGGAAGTCGATCACGCGGTAGGCGCGCTTGTGACCGCCACCCTGGTGGCGAGCGGTGATACGACCGGCGTTGTTACGGCCGCCCTTGCTGTGCAGGGGGCGAACCAGCGACTTCTCCGGCGTGGACCGCGTGATTTCGACGAAGTCGGCCACGCTGGAGCCACGGCGGCCCGGCGTAGTCGGCTTGTACTTGCGGATACCCATTTTCGTCCTCGTCCTTAACGACGATCACGTTCCCCGTCAGGCGGAGACCGGACCACCGAAGATGTCGATGCGGTTGCCCTCGGCCAGCGTCACGATGGCGCGCTTGGTGTCCTTGCGCTTGCCAAAGCCCGTCTTGGAGCGCTTGCGCTTGCCCTGACGGTTGAGCGTGTTGACGGCCTCGACCTTGACCGAGAAGACCGCCTCGACGGCCTGCTTGATCTGGGTCTTGTTGGCACCGGGCGCCACGACGAACGTGTACTTGTTCTCGTCGAGGAGCGAGTAGCTCTTCTCCGAGATAACCGGCTTGACCAGGACGTCACGGGGGTCCGTGTACGTCTTGCTCGTGATCTCCGCGGCCATCAGGCAGCGCTCCCTTCGAGCTCGCCCTCAGAGGCGACAGCCTTGGCGGACGCGGCCGGACCGGCCACGAAACGCTCGAAGGCGGCCTGGGTGAAGACCACGTCGTCAGCGACGAGCACGTCGTAGGTGTTCAGCTGGCCGGCGTCCAGAATGTGCACGTTCGGCAGGTTGCGAGCGGACTTCAGGCCCAGCTCGTCCTCGCGCTCGACGACCAGGAGGACGCTCTTGCGCTCGGAGATCTTGCCGATCAGGCTCTTCGCGGCCTTGGTCGACGGCGTCTCGGTCGCGGTCACGCCGGTGATGACGTGAATGCGGTCGTGGCGGGCCCGGTCGGTGAGGGCACCGCGGAGCGCGGCGACGATCATCTTCTTCGGGGTCCGCTGCGAGTAGTCGCGCGGCACGGGACCGTGCACGACGCCACCGCCGGCGAACTGCGGCGCACGGGTCGAGCCCTGACGGGCGCGGCCGGTGCCCTTCTGGCGGTACGGCTTCTTGCCGCCACCACGGACCTCGCCGCGGCGCTTCACCTTGTGCGTGCCCTGACGGGCAGCGGCGAGCTGTGCGACGACGACCTGGTGCATCAGCGGAATGCTGACCTTGGCGTCGAAGATCTCGGCGGGCAGCTCGACGCTGCCGGCCTTGTCGCCGGCCGGCGACAGGATGTCAATGGTGGTCATATCCTTCACAGCCCCTTCGCCGCGGTGCGGACGAGGACGAGGCCGCCGTTGGGGCCCGGGATTGCGCCCTTGATGAGCAGCAGGCCCTTCTCCGCGTCGACCGCGTGCACGGTCAGGTTCTGGGTGGTCACACGCTCGTGGCCCATCCGACCCGCCATGCGCATGCCCTTGAACACGCGACCCGGGGTGGCGCAGCCACCGATGGAACCGGGCGAACGGTGCTTGCGCTGGGTGCCGTGACCGGCGCCGAGGCCCTTGAAGTTGTGACGCTTCATGACACCGGCGAAGCCCTTGCCCTTGGAGGTGCCGGTCACGTCGACCTTGACACCCGCCTCGAACAGCTCAGCGGTGATCTCCTGGCCGAGGGTGTACTCGGACGCGTCCGTCGTACGGATCTCGACCAGGTGGCGGCGCGGGGTGACACCGGCCTTGGCGAAGTGACCCACGAGGGGCTTGTTCACCTTGCGGGGGTCGATCTCGCCGAAGCCGAGCTGCACGGCGTCGTAGCCGGAAGCGCTGTCGGCGGTGTGGACCTGGGTCACGACATTCGGCCCAGCCTTGACGACGGTCACCGGGACGACCCGGTTGTTCTCGTCCCAGACCTGGGTCATGCCGAGCTTCTCGCCCAGGATGCCCTTAATCTGCTTAGCCATCTTCGGTGCGCCTCTCAGAGCTTGATCTCGATGTCGACGCCGGCCGGCAGGTCGAGACGCATGAGCGAGTCAACCGTCTTCGGCGTGGGGTCGAGGATGTCGATCAGACGCTTGTGAGTACGCATCTCGAAGTGCTCGCGCGAGTCCTTGTACTTGTGCGGCGAGCGGATGACGCAGTACACGTTCTTCTCAGTGGGCAGCGGCACCGGGCCTGCGACCTGCGCACCAGTACGAATCACCGTCTCGACGATCTTCTTCGCCGAGGAGTCGATGACCTCGTGGTCGTAGGCCTTGAGCCGGATGCGGATCTTCTGTCCCGCCATGGCTACTCAGTAGTCCTTTGTGTCGTTTGCTGCTACTGCGACCGGCTGGGTCCGGGTGGACTCGTCCGGCGGCGCCCCCGGGTGGTTACCTCGCGGTCTCCCTCCGACCCCCGCGGTCGGGCGTGTCGCCCTACCGCTTGCAAAAAACCAAAGAGGTTTCACACCCTCTTCGGTTCCAGCTCCGGGATCGGTGAGGTCTTGCACCCACCAGGCGCCGGGTCGAGGCCCCGTCCACGCTTCCCGGAAGATTCCCGTACGTCCGCCCCGCAGCTGCCGCGGTGTCGCTTACACACCACTGCGTCCACATACAGCACGTGAACACATGAACGGCCATCACGGGAACGACGAGTACATGGGACTCGCTTCCGGTCCTCCCGGCGGGAGGCGCGCAGCATCGGCACTCAACCGAGCAACTTGGACATACTGCCATACGGCGGAGCCCAAACGCCAATCGGGCGCTTTTCTGCGGCGCCCGTCACTCCCCGGCAGGGGGCTGCCCGCACACCCGGGCGTCCGGCCCTCCCGGCCCGTCCAGGCCGAGGTCCACGGACTCGGTGCCCGCCGTCCCGCCGCGCACCGCCCCGACCTCCAGGGCGCCCCGCAGGTCGCCCGGCAGGGTCACCGCGTAGACGGTGCGGGCACCGTCGCCGGCCGGGGCGCCGCCCGCTTCCCGGAAGGGCAGGTACGTGCCGCCGCAGGCCACGCCGGTGACCCGCTCGCCGTCGGCGGCGAGCAGCAGGCGCCACCCGCCGGGCCCGGCCGCCGGGCCGAACACCCGGACGGTGCGCGGCTCCCGGCCCGCGGGCAGGTCGGCGGCGGCCCGGACGGCGCGGTCCAGCTCGGGATCGGCCGGGGGCGCGGCCGACGCGGCCGCGCCCCCTGACGTCGCGCGCTCCGGCGTGACCGGGGCGGACGCTCCCCCGTCGCCGGTGCGTCCCGGGGCGCAGCCCGCGGCCAGGACGGCCGCCACCGCCACCGCGACGACGGCCGCGGGACGGGCGGTGCGGGAGGGCGTACGGAAGCGCATGGGTCACGTCCGGGGGGCAGGAGGTCGGGGTCCGGGTCCGGGTCCGGGGGCGACGGTACCCGGCCCCGCCGTACGGGCCCGCACGGCGGGGCGGGGCAGGGCAGGGCAGGCCCGGTCAGCCGGAGCGCCGCTGCCAGCCGGAGCGCCGCTGCCAGCCGGAGTCCAGCCCGGCCGGGCCCGGCGTGCGTCCGGCCCGGCCCGTCCACCGCTGCCGCCGTCCGTGCTCCGATGTCATCGCTCTCCCCCGTCGCTCCCCCGCCGCCCGTGCGGACGGCCTCACCCATCCAGACGCTGCGGGCGGCACTCCGGGTCGCACCCCAGGCCGACTGTTCGCGCACGTCCGTGGTCCGGGCCCGGACGGCTCGGGGGTGCGGCCGGGCGATGCGGGGGCCGCCGGTCAGGCGGAGGGGATCGGCTCCGCCTCGGCGCCGGCAGGGGCCGAGGCCGAGGGGCGGCGCGGAACGGCGCCGCGCAGGCTCCACAGCATGCCGGCGGCACAGGCGAGCGGGCCGGCGGCGAAGGCGACGCAGACCCGGCCCTCGATCGGCCCCGGCACCAGGGTGACGCCGACCAGGACGGCGGTGCCGAACAGCCAGCAGAGCAGCTGGGCGCGGTGCCGGTGCAGCACGATGAGCGCCTGGCCGAGGACCATGGCGAGCAGGTAGCCGAAGGCACCGAGGCACAGGCAGAGGAAGTCGGCGCGGTCGAGCACCTCGGGTGCGGCGAACAGCAGGTGGATCAGCCACGGCCCGAGCACGACGGCGGGCACGGAGATCGCGACGCACAGCAGGGTGACCGCCGCGCACGCCCTGCGCAGCATGGCCAGGAAGTCGGCGTGCCGGCCGGCCGCCGCGGCGCCGGCCAGGCCGGACAGCAGCGACGCCTGGAGCGCGCCGAACACGAAGATCGGCACCCGGGCGAGGACGAGGGCGCTGAGCAGCGCGGCGACGAGGTCGACCTGGTCCGGTTCCAGGAGCTGGACGCTCATCACGGCGGCGCTGACCATCCACTGCGCGAGCAGGGTCGAGACCATGAGCGGGCCGAGGCCGCGGACGAGGCCGGGCCAGGGCTGCGGCGGTCCGGGGCGGACGGCGCGGACGGTGGCGGGCAGCGTCGCGAGCAGCGCCAGCAGGGGCGCGACGGTCATGATCAGGCTGAACGCGAGGGCGGAGTGCAGGCCCGCGGCGGCGCACCCGAACGCGAGCAGCATCCGCAGCGCGCCGTCGACGGCCAGTTGGGTGCCGTACGGCGTGAAGCGGCCGAGGCCGGCGAGGATGCCGCGGGTGAGGTAGCAGAACGCCATGGCGGCGAAGGCGCTGCCGAGGGCCGCGACGAGGGCGGTGTCCCCGTGCAGCAGGAGGTCCGCCAGGGGGCGGGCGAACGCCGCCATCAGGGCGAGGATGACGCCGAGGATGCCGCAGGTGAGCAGTGTCGCGCGGCGCAGGACGGGCCGGGCGCCCTCGCCGCGGACGGTGCGGGCCGCGACGATCCGGGTGAGTTCCTGTTCGAGCGGGAGGAACAGCCCGATGCCGACGGACATGACGATCGTCCACAGCACGGAGACGCCGGCCATGGCCTCGGTGGTGAGGCTGTGCCCGGCGACGGCCAGTTGCAGGTAGGAGGCGACGCCGAGGACGGCGGTGCCGACGGCGACCGTCCGGATGCCGGCCGGCAGGGCGGTGGCGAGGCTGCGCAGGCGCTTCATGGGTCAGCGGGCCGCGTGCTTGATCATGGCGTTGACTCCCGGGCGGCCGGCGTGCCGGGCGGCGCCCGGGAGCAGGGTGATGGCGTGCAGGCGGGAGGACAGGTGCAGCCGGGAGACCTTGGCGGCGCGGTGCCAGCCGAGGGCGTCGAGGCGGTCGGCGGTCTCCCGGAAGAAGCGCTTGGCCTCCTCGAAGCGGCTGCCGGTGTACGCCGTGGCCGAGGACTCGCTGCCGGCGTGCCGGCGGTAGCTGAAGCAGACCTCGGGGGCGGTGGCCAGGGACTCCCCCGCGACGAGCAGGTCGACGACGAGCGCGAGGTCCTGGATGACGCCGAGGTCGGCGCGGAAGCCGTACGGGCGGACGGCTTCGGTGCGCCAGCAGATCGACGGGAAGTAGAGCCAGTTGCCGCGCAGCAGGCTGACGGCGAGGTCCTCGCCGCCGAGGAGGTCGCGGCCGGGGCCCTTCGGGGCGTACAGGCGGCGCTTGGTGCGGTCGACGAGGGTGTCGTACGGCTGCCCGTCGGTGCCGACGACCTCGACGCCGGGCTGGATCATCGCGGCCCGGGGCTCGCGGGCCACGGCGGCGCGGACGACGTCGAGGTAGGTCGGGTGCATGAGGTCGTCGCAGCCCATGAGCACGAGGTACTCGTACTCGGCGAGGGCGACGCAGCGGTTGAAGTTGCCGGTGACGCCGAGGTTGGCGTCGTTGCGGAAGTACCGCACGCGCGGGTCGGCCAGGGCCTCGAACCACTCGGGCACGCCGGGCTCCTTGCCGTCGTCCACGACGGTGAGGCGCCAGTCGTCGCCGCTCTGCGCGAGGACGCTGTGCACGGCGTCCTGCATGAGTCGGACGTCGCCGTAGTACGGCAGGAGGATCTCGTAGCGGGACACGTGGCTCCTAGACCTCGGCCTCGGCGGGGACGGCCGCGGGCGTCCGCCGGGCGGCGAAGGCCCGGTAGAAGTCGGACCCGGGGGCGAAGTCCCGGACGTGGCGGGGCATCCGGCGGATCACGGCGAGGAGCAGGACGAGCCCGGCGCGGACGAGGTAGACCATCGCCTTGAGCGGCGAGGCGCTGGGGCGGCCGGTGGTGCGGGCGCGCATCGCGACCGGCACCTGGCGGACGGTGAAGCCGCAGCGGGCGGCGCCGACCAGGCTCTCGACGGTGTCGCCGAGGTACTCGACGGGGTACCAGCGGGCGAAGAACTCGATCAGCGGCCGGTTGCAGGCGCGGAAGCCCGAGGTGGTGTCGGTCAGCCGGGCGCCGGCGATGCGGGAGAGCACGAGGGAGAGCAGCTTCATCGCCCAGCGGCGCGGCCCGCGCACCCGGTAGTCGCCCTCGCCGTCGAAGCGGGCGCCGATGACGAGGTCGGCGTCGGCCAGGCGCTCCAGCAGGAGCGGCACGTAGAACGGGTCGTGCTGGCCGTCCGCGTCGACCTGGACGGCGACGTCGTAGTCGTGCTGCTGCGCGTAGCGGTAGCCGAGGCGCATGGCGCCGCCGACGCCGAGGTTGAACGGCAGCCGGGCGACGGCGGAGCCCGCCGCGGCGGCGACCTCGGCGGTGCGGTCGGTGGATCCGTCGTCGACGACGAGCGTGTCGACGTGCGGCAGCTGGCGCTTGATCTCGCCCAGCACGGCGGGCAGGCCGTCGGCCTCGTTCCAGGCGGGCAGGATGATCAGGACGCGCTGGCCAGTGGTCACGGCGTGGCCTCCGGGGTGGTGGCGGGGAGGGAGGCGTGCTGGGGGCCGGTGAGGATGCCCTGTTCGGCGAGCTGGGCGCGTATCAGGGCGACGTCCTCGGCGAGGGTGCGGGTCTCCGCCTCAAGGCGGCTCGCCTCCCAGCTGAGGTGGAGGCTGACCAGCAGGACGAGCACGAAGCCGGCGAAGAGCACGAGGCTCACGCCGGACGCGACGCCGAGCCGGCGGGCGGTGGAGTCGAGCAGCGAGGGGAAGAAGCCGAGGGGCGCTATGGCGAGGCCGATGGTCAGCCATATCGCCGCGTACTTCTCGCGGAGCTGCTGGCGGCGCAGCAGCTCCAGGATGTAGGCGAGCACCACCACGCCGGTGATCGAGGTGAGGATGGAGAGTTGCACTGCCGGCGCCTTCCGTGCGCGGGGCGGTCCCCGTGGGTGGCCAACAGCCTAAGGCAGCGGCCCCACGCACTCGAACGGGTGGTCGGCTAGGTGCCGGGGGTGACGAGGTCGCGGAAGGCGGGGCGGCGCAGGGCGGCGGCGAGCGAGTCCCGCCAGTCCGGCAGCGGTGCGAGGCCCGCGGCGGCCCACCGGTCGTGGCCGAGCACGCTCCAGGCGGGCCGTACGGCCGGGCGGGGGAACGCGGCCGAGGTGGTCGGCCTGATCCGCTCGGGGTCGAGCCCGGCGAGGGCGTACGCCTCGCGGGCGAGCCCGTACCACGTGGTGCGGCCCGCGGCGGTGCCGTGGTAGACGCCGGCCGGGGCGTGCGGGGCGCGGCCGAGGGCGAGCAGCTGCCGGGCGAGGTCGTGCGACCAGGTGGGCTGTCCGTGCTGGTCGTCGACGACGTCGACGGTGGCGCGGACGGCGGCGAGCTTCAGCATGGTGGCCACGAAGTTCGGCCCGTGCTCGCCGTACAGCCATGCGGTGCGCACGACGTAGCCGGTGCCGGGGAGGAGTTCCAGCACCGCCTGCTCCCCGGCGAGCTTGGAGCGGCCGTAGGCGTTGACGGGTCCGGTCGCGGCGGACTCCGGGCAGGGCCGGTCGGTGTCGCCGGGGAGGACGTAGTCGGTGGAGACCTGGAGGAGCCGGGCACCGGCCTCGCGGCAGGCGAGGGCGAGGTGGCGCGCGCCGGCGCCGTTGACGGCGGTGGCGGCGGCCTCGGCGCTCTCCGCGCCGTCGACGTCCGTCCAGGCCGCGCAGTTCACGACCACCTCGTGGCCGTGCACGGCCTCGCGGACGGCCTGCGCGTCGGTGACGTCGAGCGCGGACCGGTCGAGCCCGGTGGCCTTCTCGCCGGCCTCGTCGAGCACGGCCAGCAGGTCGCGCCCGAGCATGCCGCCGGCGCCGGTGACGAGCCAGGTCGTCATGCGAGGGCCGCCCGGGCCTTGAGCGGCTCCCACCAGGCGCGGTTCTCGCGGTACCAGGCGATGGTGTCGGCGAGGCCGTCGGCGAAGGAGACCTGCGGCTCGTAGCCGAGCTCCTCGCGGATGCGGGTGATGTCGAGCGAGTAGCGCAGGTCGTGGCCCTTGCGGTCCTCGACGTGCTCGACCATGTCCCATCCGGCGCCCGCGGCCTCCAGCAGGAGGCCGGTGAGCTCCTTGTTGGTGATCTCGGTGCCGCCGCCGATGTTGTAGACCCGGCCGGCCCGGCCGCCGCGCAGGGCGAGGTCGATGCCCCGGCAGTGGTCGGAGACGTGCAGCCAGTCGCGGACGTTGCCGCCCTCGCCGTACAGCGGCACCTTCCGCCCGTCGAGGAGGTTGGTGGTGAACAGCGGGACGACCTTCTCCGGGAACTGGTGGTGCCCGTAGTTGTTGGAGCAGCGGGTGACCACCACGTCCATGCCGTGGGTGCGGTGGTAGGCGAGCGCCAGCAGGTCGGAGGAGGCCTTGGAGGCCGAGTACGGGGAGTTCGGCGCCAGCGGCCAGTCCTCGGTCCAGGAGCCCTCGCTGATCGAGCCGTACACCTCGTCGGTGGAGACGTGGACGAAGCGGCCGACGCCGTGGTGGCGCGCGGCGTCGAGCAGCACCTGGGTGCCGACGACGTTGGTCCGCACGAACGGTCCGGCGCCCTCGATGGACCGGTCGACGTGCGACTCGGCGGCGAAGTGGACGACCACGTCGTGGCCGGCCATCGCGGCGTCCACCGCCTCGGGGTCGCAGATGTCGGCCCGGACGAAGCGGTAGCCCGGGTGGTCGGCGACCGGTGCGAGGTTGGCCTCGACGCCCGAGTAGGTGAGCTTGTCGAGCACGGTGATGCGGGCCGAGGCGTCGGCCCGGAGCTGCGAACGGACGAACTCGGAGCCGATGAAACCGGCGCCGCCGGTGACCAAGATGCGCATAGTGCGCGCAGTCTACCGGCGGGCCCCGGCCGGCCCGAGGACGTCCGCCAGGGAGGCCGGACGGGCTCCCGTAGGCTGCTGCCCATGCGTGGAATCCTGCTGGCCGGCGGTACCGGCTCCCGCCTGTGGCCGCTCACCCGGGCCGTCTCGAAACAGCTGCTCCCGGTCTTCGACAAGCCGATGGTCTACTACCCGCTGTCCACCCTGGTGATGGCGGGCATCGACGAGATCCTCATCGTCACGACCGCGGAGGACCAGCCGCAGTTCCACCGGCTGCTCGGCGACGGCTCCCAGCTCGGCCTGAGGCTGCAGTACGCCGTCCAGGAGCGGCCGGAGGGCATCGCGCAGGCCTTCGTGCTGGGCGCGGACTTCATCGGCGACGCACCGGTGGCCCTGATCCTGGGCGACAACATCTTCCACGGCAGCGGGCTCGGCACCCGGCTCGCCCAGCACACGGATCCCAAGGGCGGGCTGGTCTTCGCCTACCCGGTCGCCGACCCGACGGCGTACGGCGTGGTGGAGTTCGACGGGGACGGCCGGGTGCTGTCGATCGAGGAGAAGCCGCAGCAGCCGAAGTCGCGGTACGCGGTGCCCGGGCTGTACTTCTACGACAACCGCGTCGTGGAGATCGCGCGCGGCCTGAGGCCCAGCGCCCGGGGCGAGCTGGAGATCACCGCGGTCAACGACGCCTACCTGCGGTCCGGCGAGCTGCAGGTGACGAAGCTGGACCGCGGCACGGCCTGGCTGGACACCGGGACGTTCGTCTCGATGGTGCAGGCCTCGGAGTTCGTCCGGGTCATCGAGGAGCGCCAGGGCCTCAAGATCGGCTGCATCGAGGAGGCCTGCTGGCGGGCCGGCCTGATCGACTCGGACCGGCTGCGCGCACTCGCCGAACCGTTGACGAAGAGCGGGTACGGCCAGTACCTGCTGCACCTGCTGCAGGAAGAGAACTCCCGGTGAAGTTCCGCGCGTTGGCCATTCCAGGCGCCTTCGAGATCACGCCCCGGCTGCACGGCGACCCGCGCGGCCTGTTCACCGAGTGGTACCGCTTCGACCGGCTCGCCGAACACGTCGGCCACCCGTTGCGCCTCGCCCAGGCCAACCTCTCGGTGTCGGCCCGCGGCGTCGTGCGCGGCATCCACTTCGCGGACGTGCCGCCCGGCCAGGCCAAGTACGTGAGCTGCGTCCGGGGCGCGGTGCTGGACGTGCTGGTGGACCTGCGCACCGGCTCCCCCGCCTTCGGGCGCTGGGAGGGCGTGCGGCTGGACGACACCGACCGCCGCGCGGTCTACGTCCCGGAGGGCGTCGGCCACGGCTTCTGCGCGCTCACCGACGACGCCACGCTGTCGTACCTCTGCTCGGAGGCGTACAACCCGGTCGGCGAGCACGCCGTGCACCCGCTCGACCCGGACCTCGGCATCGCCTGGCCCGCCGACGCCCCGCAGCTGTCCGACCGCGACGCGGCCGCGCCCTCGCTGGCCGAGGCGCTCGCGTCCGGCCTGCTGCCCTCCTACGAGGCCTGCCGGGCGTACACCGCCGGCCTCTGACACCCCGGCGCGGGCGGCGGCCGCCACCGGGCCGCCGCCCGGTGGCGACGGCGGCCGCCGGGAACCCGGCACCGGACATGCGAGAGGGCCCGCCCTCCCGTCCTTGCGGACGGAGGAGCGGGCCCTCTCGTTGCCTTGCGGCGAGCCTGCCGAACGGCGGGCCGGGGTCAGATCATCACTTGATGATCTTGGTGACCTGGCCGGCGCCGACGGTGCGGCCACCCTCACGGATGGCGAACTTGAGGCCCTCCTCCATGGCGATGGGCTGGATCAGCGCAACGGTCATGGCGGTGTTGTCGCCCGGCATGACCATCTCGGTGCCCTCGGGGAGGGTCACGACGCCGGTCACGTCCGTGGTACGGAAGTAGAACTGCGGGCGGTAGTTGTTGAAGAACGGGGTGTGACGGCCACCCTCGTCCTTCGACAGGATGTACGACTGGGCCTCGAAGTCGGTGTGCGGCGTGACCGAACCCGGCTTGATGATGACCTGGCCGCGCTCGACATCCTCGCGCTTGATGCCACGGAGGAGCAGACCGACGTTCTCGCCCGCCTGGCCCTCGTCGAGCAGCTTGCGGAACATCTCGATACCGGTGACCGTGGTGGTGGTCTTGGTGGTCTTGATGCCGATGATGTCGACGGTCTCGTTGACCTTGAGGACACCACGCTCGATGCGACCGGTGACGACGGTGCCACGACCGGTGATCGTGAAGACGTCCTCGATCGGCATCAGGAACGGGAGCTCGGTGGCGCGCGCCGGGGTCGGGATCGACTCGTCGACGGCGGCCATCAGGCCGAGGAGCTTCTGGCCCCACTCGGCGTCGCCCTCGAGCGCCTTCAGCGCCGAGACGCGCACGACCGGCAGGTCGTCGCCCGGGAACTCGTACTCGGAGAGGAGCTCACGGACCTCGAGCTCGACGAGCTCCAGGATCTCCTCGTCGTCCACCATGTCGGCCTTGTTCAGGGCGACGACGATGTAGGGGACGCCGACCTGGCGGGCCAGGAGGACGTGCTCCTTGGTCTGCGGCATCGGGCCGTCGGTGGCGGCGACGACGAGGATCGCACCGTCCATCTGGGCCGCACCGGTGATCATGTTCTTGATGTAGTCCGCGTGACCCGGGCAGTCGACGTGGGCGTAGTGACGCGCCTCGGTCTGGTACTCGACGTGCGCGATGGAGATGGTGATACCGCGCTGCCGCTCCTCCGGCGCCTTGTCGATCTGGTCGAACGGCGTGAAGGGGTTGATCTCCGGGTAAGCGTCGTGCAGCACCTTGGTGATCGCCGCGGTCAGCGTGGTCTTACCGTGGTCGATGTGACCGATGGTGCCGATGTTGACGTGGGGCTTCGTCCGCTCGAACTTCGCCTTCGCCACTGCAGTCCTCCTGAGGACAGTTCTGTACGCCGTACGACGTCAGTTGGTCTGGATCGGGTTTGGGAACGTGGCGCCGGTAGCGCCCCGTGCCGTCCCGCGGGGTGGGGTGCCGGAGGGCCCGGGGGGATCTGGGGAGATCCCCCCGAGTTTCCTCCTTCTAGCCTAAGGGGTCGGGAAAGTCCCGTATGTCGGCAGCATGCGCCGCCGGCACGGTGGAACTACTCGCCCTTGGACTTGGCGATGATGTCGTCCGCCACGTTCCGCGGAACCTCGGCGTACGAGTCGAACTGCATCGAGTAGCTTGCGCGACCAGAGGTCTTGCTGCGCAGGTCACCGACGTAGCCGAACATCTCGGAGAGCGGGACGAGCGCCGAAACGACGCGGGCGCCGTGACGCTCGTCCATGGAACGGATCTGACCGCGACGGGAGTTGATGTCGCCGATCACGTCGCCCATGTAGTCCTCGGGCGTGGTGACCTCGACGGCCATCATCGGCTCCAGGATGGCCGGGGAGGCCTTCCGGGCGCCTTCCTTGAACGCCATCGAACCGGCGATCTTGAACGCGAGCTCGGACGAGTCGACGTCGTGCGACGCACCGTCGAGCAGGGTCACGCGAACGCCCTGGAGCGGGTACCCGGCGAGGACACCGAACTCCATGGCCTCCTGGCAGCCGGCGTCGACCGAAGGGATGTACTCCTTCGGCACGCGGCCACCGGTGACCTTGTTGACGAACTCGTAGCCCTCGCCGGACTCGAGCGGCTCGATCGCGATCTGGATCTTCGCGAACTGGCCCGAGCCACCGGTCTGCTTCTTGTGCGTGTAGTCGATGCGCTCGACGCCCTTGCGGATCGTCTCGCGGTACGCGACCTGCGGCTTGCCGACGTTGGCCTCGACCTTGAACTCACGCTTCATACGGTCGACCAGCACCTCGAGGTGCAGCTCGCCCATACCCGCGATGATGGTCTGGCCGGTCTCCTCGTCCGTGTTGACCTGGAAGGACGGGTCCTCCTCGGCCAGGCGCTGGATGGCGGTACCGAGCCGCTCCTGGTCGCCCTTGGACTTCGGCTCGATCGCGACGCGGATGACCGGGGCCGGGAAGTCCATGGACTCCAGGATGACCGGCTGCTTCTCGTCGGACAGGGTCTCGCCGGTGGTGGTCTGCTTGAGACCCATGACGGCGACGATGTCGCCGGCGCCCACCGAGTCGATCTCCTCACGCTTGTTCGCGTGCATGCGGTAGATCTTGCCGATGCGCTCCTTGCGGCCCTTCACCGCGTTGAGGACGGCGGTGCCGGCCTCAAGGCGCCCGGAGTAGATCCGGACGAAGGTGAGCTTGCCCAGGTGCGGGTCGGACATGATCTTGAACGCGAGCGCGGCGAGCGGCTCGTCGTCCGAGGCCTTGCGCGAGATCTTCACCGAGTCGTCGCCGGGCTTGGTGCCCTCGATGGACTCGATGTCCAGCGGCGACGGCAGGTACTTCACGACGGCGTCGAGCAGGGGCTGAACGCCCTTGTTCTTGAACGCGGTGCCGCAGAAGATCGGCGTGAAGGCGGACTCCAGCGTGCCCTTGCGGATCGCGGCGATCAGCAGCTCCTCGGGGATGTCGTCGCCCTCCAGGGCGAGCTCCATCACCTCGTCGCTGACGTTCGACACGGTGTCGAGCAGCGCCTCGCGGTACTCGGCCGCCTTGTCGGCGAGCTCGGCCGGGATGTCGACGACGTCGTACATCTCGCCCTTGGTCGCCTCGGGCGACCAGACCAGGGCCTTCATCTTCACCAGGTCGACGACGCCGACGAAGTCGGACTCCGCGCCGATCGGCAGCTGCATGACCAGCGGGGTCGCGCCGAGGCGGTCCACGATGGTCTGCACGCAGAAGTAGAAGTCGGCGCCCGTGCGGTCCAGCTTGTTGATGAAGCAGATGCGCGGGACGCCGTAGCGGTCAGCCTGCCGCCACACGGTCTCGGACTGGGGCTCGACGCCGGCGACGCCGTCGAACACCGTCACCGCACCGTCGAGCACGCGGAGCGAACGCTCCACCTCGACGGTGAAGTCGACGTGGCCCGGGGTGTCGATGATGTTGATGGTGTTGTCGACGCCGTCGAGCGTCCAGTGACAGGTCGTCGCGGCCGACGTGATCGTGATGCCGCGCTCCTGCTCCTGCTCCATCCAGTCCATCGTGGCAGCGCCGTCGTGGACCTCACCGATCTTGTACGAGACACCGGTGTAGAACAGGATCCGCTCGGTGGTGGTGGTCTTGCCCGCGTCGATGTGCGCCATGATCCCGATGTTGCGGACCCTGGCGAGGTCAAGGGAGGTTGCAGCCATGGTGGCTCGTTCTCTCTCTGTCTAGTGACGGGGTTAGGACTACCAGCGGTAGTGCGCGAAGGCCTTGTTGGACTCGGCCATCTTGTGGGTGTCCTCGCGACGCTTCACCGAGGCGCCCAGACCGTTGCTCGCGTCCAGGATCTCGTTGAGCAGGCGCTCGGTCATGGTCTTCTCGCGGCGGGCGCGGGAGTAGCCGACGAGCCAGCGCAGGGCCAGCGTGTTGGCGCGGCCGGGCTTGACCTCGATCGGGACCTGGTAGGTCGCGCCACCGACACGGCGGGACTTGACCTCAAGGGTCGGCTTGACGTTCTCCAGGGCGCGCTTGAGCGCGACCACCGGGTCGGCGCCGGTCTTCTCGCGGACGCCCTCAAGGGCGCCGTACACGATCCGCTCGGCGGTGGAGCGCTTGCCGTGCAGCAGGATCTTGTTGACCAGCGAGGTCACCAGCGGGGAGCCGTAAACCGGGTCGATGATGACCGGGCGCTTCGGGGCGGGGCCCTTACGAGGCATGGTTACTTCTCCTTCTTGGCGCCGTAGCGGCTGCGGGCCTGCTTGCGGTTCTTGACACCCTGGGTGTCGAGGGAACCGCGGATGATCTTGTAGCGGACACCAGGAAGGTCCTTCACACGGCCACCGCGGACCAGCACGATGGAGTGCTCCTGCAGGTTGTGGCCCTCGCCCGGAATGTAAGCGGTGACCTCGATCCCGCTGGTGAGGCGCACACGGGCGACCTTACGAAGCGCCGAGTTCGGCTTCTTCGGGGTGGTCGTGTACACACGCGTGCAGACGCCGCGTCGCTGCGGCGAGCCCTTGAGGGCGGGCGTCTTGTTCTTCTCGACCTTGTCCTGCCGGCCCTTTCGGACCAGCTGCTGGATCGTAGGCACCGTTTCTCCGTTTTCTGTGTGCCAAGGCTGCGTAAAACTAACCTGGGGCGAACCCAACCCTCCGACCCACGCGGTCGGGTGTGTTGGGCCTCCTGACGGAGGACGCGCGGAATCCCATGAGCTAGGGCAGCGTCGGCGCTCGCACGGCAAGAGCGGGATAGCGCTCTGCTACGGCGGCCGGTCTGCTGGCACGCACAAGGACCCGGGGACACCCCAGGCACGAAACAGAGCGTACCTAGCGCATCGGCGGCGGTCAAAACAAATGGAACGCCGCAGCTCACCCGGGACGGCGCAAGATCAGCCGGACGACGGGAAAATGTCCCGCCGTCCTATCACACACACCACCCCTCCGCCACCGGAGCGGGCCGGGAGCCGGACCCCGGTCAGACCGAGGAGGCAAGCGCCAGCAGGATCATCATCGCCCATCCGCCGATCGACAGCCACCCGATCACCAGGCCGGCGGTGGCCATCCCGTCGCCCTCCTCGTGCCCCTGCTTCAGCTGCGACTTCGCCATGTGCCCGGTCACCACCGCGGGGACGCCCAGCATCCCGAAGGTCGGCAGGCAGAGCAGCCCGAGCACCATCGAGGCGATCGCCAGACCGTTCGTCCGCACCGGGACGTACGGCATCGGCGGCGGCAGGAAGGCCTGCGGCACGACCGGTCCCACCTGGGAGATCTGCGGCGCGACCATCGGCCCGGACGGCAGGTCGCCGACCAGGTGGGAGAGCTGCCCGTACGTCTGCGCGCGGTGCGCGGCGTCGAAGCGCTGCGAGTACTCCTCGGCCGTCAGCCGGCCCTCCGCGTACGCGGCCTTCAGGACGTCGACCGTCCGCTCGCGGTCCGCGTGGGCGGCGCGCATCGCGGACTGGGGGGACTGCGCGGGCTGCCACGGCTGCGGCTGCTGCCCGTACGGCTGCTGCGGCTGCCCCCACGGCTGTACGGCCATCCCGGCCACCTCCCTGACGCCCCGTCGCGCGCTGTGCGCACGCTGTGCCCCTACAGAATGCAGGACGAGTGGGCGGGGCGAGTAGTTGCCGGTGCGGCCCCACGGATTCACCGGCCGCGGCCGCACGCCCGTACGGGCACCCCGCGGTGTGACGCACGCCGCACGCCCCGGGCCGCCCCGGCCGCTCCGGCATCATGGACGGGCCGGGTCGGCAGTCGGACGGCGGTGGACGGAAGAGGCACAGTGGGCAAGCGCAGCAGCAGGGACGGGCAGGGTACGGCCGTCGACGGACTGCTGGCACAGGCGGTCGGGCAGGTGGTCGCGGCGTCCCCGGACGGCCTCGACTACGCGCTCGACGTCGGGGCGTCGCTGCTGGCGGCGTCCGCGGAGCAGTGGCCCGAGGTGAGCCGGGCGCTCCTCGCGCACACGGAGCGGACCGTCGGACGGTGCTGGAGCGCCGGGTGGCGGCCGGCCGACGTGGTGCGGGTGGTGCGCCGCAGCCTCGGACCTGCGCACCTGGCGCTCGCCGTCGACCTGATCGCCGCCGAGGGCCGGCGGCACCCGGCGTCCTCGCTGGACCGCCGCTGGCACGAGCAGCTGCGCGAGCTGGCCGTCGAGGTGTGGTGGGACCGCGATGCGGCCTTCCTGTCGGCGTTCGCGGAACGCCACCGGCTCGACCGCTTCGCCCTGGCGACGGCCGCGCTGGAGGTGCTGCGGACCTGGTCGCTGCTGCCGCCGGTCGCGCCCGTCGGCCCGGTGCCGGGGCAGGGCGCGCCGTCCGCCCGGCCGTTCGCCGGGGCGGCCGTCCGGTCGGCGGGCGAGCCGCGGATGCTCGGACGGATCCGGGCCCTCCTCGCGAAGGCCGAGTCGACCGAGTTCCCGGACGAGGCCGAGGCACTGAGCGCCAAGGCGCAGCAGCTGATGGCGCAGTACTCGATCGACGAGGCGCTGCTGGCCGTCGGCGCGCGGGCCGAGGACGCGCCCGCCGCGCTGCGGATCGGGGTCGACAACCCGTACGAGAGCCCGAAGGCGATGCTGCTGGACGCGGTCGCGGCGGCCAACCGCTGCCGGGTGGTGTGGGCGAAGGAGTTCGGCTTCTGCACGGTGATCGGCTTCGACGCCGACCTGGACGCGGTGGAGCTGCTCTACACCTCGCTGCTCGTCCAGGCGACGGCGGCGATGAGCCGCGCCGGCAGCCGGAAGCACAAGGACGGCGCGCCCCGGACGAAGGCGTTCCGCCAGTCGTTCCTGATCTCCTATGCTGCGCGGATCCGCGAGCGGCTGACCGAGGCCACCGAGCGGACGACCGCGGAGGCCGCGGCCGGACGGCACCTGCGCGAGGACGGCACCTCCGAGCAACTCGTGCCGGACGAACGGCTGCTGCCCGCGCTGGCCGCCCGCGGGCAGGCCGTGGACGAGACCGTGGGGCAGATGTTCCCGAAGCTGGTCTCGCAGCGCGTGCGGGTCAGCGACGGCGAGGGCTGGGCGGCCGGCCGGGCCGCCGCCGACCGGGCGGCGATCCACGGGCGCGCCGGGGCCATCGGGCACTGAGCCGGACGCCACCGGGCGGACGGTACGGGCGGACCACACGGGGGGGCGGGCATGGCAGCAGGCGCGGACAGCGGTACGGAGCGGTTCCGCGACAGGGTGCGGGGGGCGCTGCTGGGCGGGGCGGTGGGCGACGCCCTGGGGTGGCCGGTGGAGTTCCTGCGGCTGGAGGCGATCCGGCAGCGGTTCGGCCCCGCGGGGGTGACCGGCCTGCAGGGCGACCAGGTCACGGACGACACCCAGATGACCCTGTTCACCGCGGAGGGCCTGCTGCGCGGCGGGCACCCGGAGGCGCTGAAGGCGGCGTACCACCGCTGGCTGCTCACGCAGCGCCTGTCGGCCCCCGAACGGCAGCCGGACGGCTGGCTGCTGGGGCACGCCTTCCTGTACGCCTCGCGCTCCCCCGGCACGGCCTGCCTGACCGGGCTGACGGAGCATCCGCGCTACGAGCCGGCGGCGGAGCTCGGCCGGCCCGGGCCGGTCAACCCGCACTCCAAGGGGTGCGGCACGGTGATGCGTTCGGCACCGTTCGGACTGCTGGGGCTGGGGGTGGAGGACGCGTTCCGGCAGGCGGCCCTGGCCGCGCAGCTGACCCACGGTCACCCGACGGGCTACCTCGCGGCGGGCGCCTTCGCCGCACTGGTCGAGCGGCTGGCCGCCGGGGTTCCCCTGCCGTCGGCGGTCGCGGGGACGACCGCCCAGGTGGCCGCCCTGCCGGGCGCCGGGGAGACCGTGGCGGCACTGGAGCGGGCGGTGCGCGTCGCCGCCGAGGGCCCCGGGTCGGCGGAGGCGGTGGAGCGGGTCGGCCTCGGCTGGATCGCCGAGGAGTGCCTGGCGATCGCGGTGTACTGCGCCCTGGTCGCGGGCCCGCGGGAGGCCCTGCTGCTGTCGGTGAACCACTCCGGCGACAGCGACTCGACGGGCGCGGTCTGCGGCAACCTCGTCGGCGCGGCGCACGGTCTCACGGCACTGCCCGCGGAGTGGACGGGCGCGGTGGAGGGCCGGGAGGTGCTGCTGCAGGTCGCGGACGACCTGGTCGCGCAGGCCGGGGGCGACCGCGCGGCGCTGGCGGGACGGTACCCGGTGCAGGCCTGAGCCCGGAGGAGGCCGCGGCGGACGCCCGCACCCCCGGCGTCCCGGGGTGGCGGCCGGCCCGGGCCTGCGGCGCTCAGTCCCAGAGGGCGCCGAAGGCGAGCAGCTCGTCGCGGTACTCGATGCGCTCCACCCAGTCGCCGGGCCAGGCCTCCTCGCCGTGGTGCGCCCCCGCGAACGCGCCGGTGAGACAGGCGACGGAGTCGGAGTCGCCGGAGGAGAAGGCCGCGCGGCGGACCGCGGCGACCGGGTCCTCCGGCAGCAGCAGGAAGCAGAGCAGGCCGGTGGCGAAGGCCTCCTCGGCGATCCAGCCGGCGCCGGTGATCTCGCACGGGTCGGTGTCGAGCGACGGCCGGGCGAGGGCCGCGTCGAGCCGGTCCAGCACGAGCAGGCAGTCGTCCCAGCCGCGGGCGGTGAACTCCTCCGGCGCATGGTCCTGGGCGTGCGCGGCGAGGTCGCCGAGCCAGAACGCGTCGTGCCGGGTGCGGTTGCGCAGCGCGTACTGCCGCAGCAGGCCGGGCAGTTCGCCGGGTGCGGTGCCCTCGGCGAGCAGCCGCACGGTGTACGCGGTGAGGTCGCTCGCCGCGAGCGCGGTCGGGTGGCCGTGGGTGAGGCCGGACTGCAGCTGGGCGGCGCCGGCCAGCTGGCGTTCGGTCAGGGAGCGGACCAGGCCGAGCGGGGCGACCCGCATGTTGGCGCCGCAGCCCTTGGAACCGGTGTCGGTCGCCTCCTGCCAGGGCCGGTCGGGCCTGCTGAGCCGCTGGCAGGACTTCAGGCAGGTCATGCCGGGCGCGCGGTTGTTCTGGGGCGAGCGCCACCAGTCGACGAACTCCTCGCGCACCGGCCGCTCCAGGCGCAGCGGGGTGAGCGGACCGCGCTCCAGGGCGGTGCGCAGGCCGCGGGCCAGCGCGAGGGTCATCTGGGTGTCGTCGGTGACGCGGGCCGGGGCGGGCAGCGGGAGACCGCGCCAGTCGGGGCAGTGCGCGGCGATCTCGTCGAAGGTCTCGAACTCGGTCGGGTGGCCGAGGGCGTCGCCGATCGCCAGGCCCAGCAGTGCTCCGGTGGCAGCGCCCATGTGTCCCCCTCGGTCCGGTCCTAGATCTCGACCGCCAGCTCTTCGAGTCCGCGGATCACGTACCCCGGCTGCCAGACGGGCTCGCGGAGCAGCCGCATCCCGGGGGCCCGCCGCAGCAGTGCGCCGTACGACTCCGTGAGCTCCATTCTGGCGAGCGGGGCGCCGAGACAGAAGTGGATTCCGGCGCCGAAGGTGATGTGCGGGTTGTCGGTGCGGCCGACGTCGAGGCGGTCGGGGTCGGCGAAGCGGGCCGGGTCGCGGTTGGCGGAGCCGAAGAGCAGGGCGACCTCGCTGCCGCGGGGCACGGTGGTGCCGTCGATCTCGATGTCGTCCAGCACCCAGCGTTCGAACATCTGCAGCGGGGTGTCGTGACGCATCAGCTCCTCGACGGCGGTGGGCAGGAGTTCGTCCACCGCGCCGCGCAGCCGGGCGAGTTCGCCGGGGTTGCGGAAGAGCGCCCACCAGCCGTTGCCGGTGGTGTTGACGGTGGCCTCGTGCCCCGCGTTGAGCAGCAGCACGCAGGTGGAGACCATCTCCTGCTCGCTGAGCACGTCGGTGCCGTCGGCGACCTGCACGAGGGCGCTGACGAGGTCGTCGCCGGGGGTGGTGCGGCGGGCGCGGATCAGCGCGCGCAGGTAGTCGGAGAACTCGGTGCTGGCGCGGACGGCGCGCCGCGCGGTCTCCTCGGACGGGTTGAGCTCGAACATCCCGGTGATGGCCGCCGACCACGGGCGCAGCAGCGGCCGGTCGCCCTCCGGGACACCCAGCATCTCGGCGATGACGGCGACCGGCAGGGGCTCGGCGACGGCGGCGACGAGGTCGCCTCCGCCGTCCGCGAGGAGGCCGGTGACGAGGTCGTCGGCGAGCCGGGCGACGGTGGGCTGCAGCGCGGCGACCATGCGCGGGGTGAAGGCCTTGGCGACGAGCCGGCGGATCCGGGTGTGGTCGGGGGCCTCCAGGTCGAGGAGTCCGTGGTCGTTGAGGGTGTGGAACGGCTCGTGCGCGGGGTCGGGCGCGGACCGGCCGAACTCCTCGTGGCCGAAGCGGTGGGTGTAGGTGCGTCCGAGCCGGCGGTCGCGGAGCAGCGCGGAGACGTCGGCGTACCGGGGCACCAGCCACTGGCCGGTGGGTTCGTAGAAGTGGACGGCCCCCTCGTCGCGCAGCGCCGCGTAGGCGTCGTACGGGTGCGCGACGAACGCGGGGGACCACGGGTCGAAGTGTGCAGCCGTCATGTCCGCTCCCTGCCGTTCGGGTGCCGCCATGCTATGCGGCGCCGGCGGTGAGGTCCCCCGCGACGATCCGGCGGACCAGGGCGGGCAGTGCGGCGGAGATCGGCTCGCGGATCAGCTCGTCCGCGAGCGGGTCGTACGGGGTGGGCTCGGCGTTGACGATGATCAGCCGGGCGCCGTTCTGCACCGCGAGCTCCGCGAGGCCCGCCGCGGGGTGGACCTGCAGCAGGGTGCCGACGGCGACGAACACCTCGCAGGCCCGGGCGACGGACGCGGCGGTGCCGAGCACGGTCGCGTCGAGGGCCTCGCCGAACATCACGGTGCACGGCCTCAGGATTCCGCCGCAGGCGCGGCAGGCCGGGTCGTCCTCGCCGGCGGCGACCCGTGTCAGGGCCTCGTCCATGTCGCTGCGCACGCGGCAGCGCACGCACTGCACCCGCTGTGCGGTGCCGTGGAGTTCGAGCACCTTGCGTTCCGGCAGGCCCGAACGCCGGTGCAGGCCGTCGACGTTCTGGGTGAGGACGCGCATCGGCACGCCGCTGCGCTCCAGTTCGACCAGTGCCAGGTGGCCGGCGTTGGGTTCGGCGCCGACGGCGCCGACCTCCTGCCGCATCCGCCACGACCGGCGCCGGACGTCCGGGTCGGCGAGGTACGGGCCGATGGTCACGAGGTCCTGCGCCGCCGGGTCGCGCTGCCAGAGTCCTTGCGGGCCACGGTAGTCGGGGATGCCGGAGTCGGTGGAGATCCCGGCGCCGGTCAGGACGGCGACCAGGGGGCGCTTGGCGTTCATGGGCGGGACCGTACGCGGCGGGGCGGGCCCGCGCCACCGGAAAACCGCCGCCGGAAAACCGGGTGCGCGGCGGCGGCGGCCCGCGCACACTGACCGCGAACCCGTCCTCGTCGAAGGAGTCCCGTGCAGGGTGCCGTCACCGTCTCGCCGTCCCAGGTGCCCGAGCTGCTGCTGGGTCTGGCGATCACCCGGCCGGTCTTCCTGTGGGGCGCCCCGGGCATCGGGAAGTCGTCGCTGGTACGGGAGTTCGCCGACTCGCTGGGCCTGGAGTGCGTCAGCCTGATCGGCACGCAGCTGGCGCCGGAGGATCTCGTGGGTGTCCCGCAGATCACCCCGGACGGCCGGTCGCGGTTCTGCCCGCCGGAGTCGATCGCCCGTGACACCCCGTACTGCCTGTTCCTCGACGAGCTCAACGCGGCCTCCCCGGACGTGCAGAAGGCCTTCTACTCGCTGATCCTGGACCGCCGGATCGGCTCGTACGAGCTGCCGCCCGGCTCGATCGTGATCGGTGCGGGCAACCGGGCGACCGACGGGGCGCTGGCCCGGCCGATGGCGTCGGCGCTGGTCAACCGGCTGGTGCACGTGCACCTGCGGGCCAGTGCGACCGACTGGCTCCGGTGGGCGGCGGGGAGCGGCGTCCACCCGTGGGTGCTGGACCACCTGGCGGACCGTCCGGACCACCTGTGGTCGGCGCCGCCGAAGACGGAGGAGCCGTTCTCCACCCCCCGGTCCTGGCACATGCTGTCGGACGCGCTGCACTCCTTCGGCCCGGACGTGGACGAGCAGACGCTCGCGGTGCTCGCCCACGGCCTGCTCTCCCCGTCGCACGCGGTGGCGTTCTGCGGCTACGCCAAGATCGTGCGGCACGCGTACGGTCTGGACGCCATCCTCAGGGGCGACGCCCGCTGGCCGCACCGGCCGGAGGACCGCGACCTGCTGTACTACCTGGCCGACGGTTTCCGCGGGCGGCTGGCGAAGGAGCTGCCGGCCCGCAAGGAGCAGGCCTCCCCCGCGCTGCGGCAGACGGCCTTCCGGGCGAAGTCGCTGCTCGTGCAGCTCGCGGAGATCTCCGTCGAGGTCGCCCAGACGGTCATCGCGGACGGGTCGGACGGCAACCCGGTGCTGCCGTCGTGGTTCCTGGTCGAGGCCGCGCGCGACCTGCCCAGGCTGGTCGAGGCCCGCCGGTGAGGGCCCGCTCCCGCGTGCCGGAGCCGAGGCCCGACCCCGCGCTGGAGGCGTTCACCGCGGGCCTGGCGGCGGTGCGGGGCAACCCTGCGCTCGCCGCCGTGGGCGGCGACGTCTGCCGGGAGGAGGCCTGCGCCCCGGCCGGCGGCTGGGCGGCCGTCGACTCGAACGGCGCCGTGCACGTGAACGTCCGCCGCCGGGCCGAACCCGCCGAGTGGGCCTGGGTGCTGGCGCACTGCCTGCTGCACCTGGGCTTCGGCCACGTGCCCGCCGCGCACGGCAGCCGCACCGGCCCCGACGCGGACGACCTGGCGGCCCGCTGCGCGGTCGTGCACCGCTTCCAGGCGGGGTTCCCGCTCGGCCGGGCCCCGTACGAGGTGCCCGTGGTGCCGGCCGGCGACGAGGAGGAGCTCGCCGCCCGACGGCGGCGCGGGGACCTGCCGCCCGTGCCGGGCACCGCCGGGCCGCACGGACCCGACCAGCGGCTGGTGCCCTGGCATCCGCACGTCGACCCGCCGGACTGGACGGCCGCGTTCGCCGCCGCCCTCACCCGCACCGTCTCCGCCGCCATGGACGCCGCGGGCGGGCGCTCCGGCGGGCTCACCGCGGCAGGGCTGCCGGTCCGGCCCTGGGACCGCGCACTCTCCTGGTTCGTGTCCTCCTACCCGCTGCTCGGCGGCATCGCGGCCGGGCTCACCCTTGTCGCCGACGCCGAACTCGCCCGCGCCCACGGCATCTCCGTGGCCGCCGTCAACACCGCGGCCGGCGAGATCTACGTCAACCCGCTGCTGCGGTTCACCGACGAGGAGTGGCGCTTCGTCCTGGGCCACGAGATGCTGCACGCCGCGCTGCGGCACGGCGAACGCTGCGGGGCGCGTGACCCGTACCTCTTCAACGTCGCCTGCGACTACGTCGTCAACGGCTGGCTGCTGGAGATGGGCGTCGGCACCATGCCGGGCGGGCTGCTGCACGACCCGCAGCTCAAGGGGCTGTCCGCCGAGGAGGTGTACGACCGCGTCGTCCGCGACGAGCGGCGGATCCGGCGGCTGGCCACCCTCGCCGGCAAGGGCCGCCCGGACGTGCTGGGCGAGCCGCTGGGCCCCCCGCGCGACTACGTCGACCTGGACGCCTTCTACCGGCGCGGCCTCCAGCAGGGCTTCGACCTGCACCGGCGCGACGACCGCGGCCTGCTGCCCGCCGGGCTGGTGGAGGAGATCCGTGCCCTCGCCCATCCCCCGCTCCCGTGGGACGCGCGCCTCGCCCGCTGGTTCGACGAGTTCGTCCCGTCGCCGCGGACCGTCCGGAGCTACGCCCGCCCCTCGCGCCGGCAGGCGTCCACGCCCGGCGTCCCGCGGGCCGGCCGGTACCGGCCGGAGGAGGAGGTCGCCCGCTGCACCTTCGGCGTGGTGCTCGACACCTCCGGCTCGATGAGCCGGGTGCTGCTGGGCAAGGCGCTCGGCGCGATCGCCTCGTACGCCGCGGCCCGTGACGTCACCGCCGCCCGTGTCGTGTTCTGCGACGCCGCCGCGTACGACGCGGGGTACCTGCCCGCCGAGGACATCGCCGGCCGGGTGCGGATCCGCGGCCGGGGCGGCACCGTGCTGCAGCCCGGCGTCGACCTGCTGGAGCGTGCCGAGGACTTCCCGTCCACCGCGCCGGTGCTGGTCGTCACCGACGGCTGGTGCGACGTGCTGCGGGTGCGCCGCGAGCACGCCTACCTCGTCCCCCACGGGGCGGTGCTGCCGTTCACCGCCCGCGGGCCGGTCTTCCGGATGCGCTGACCGGACGCACCGGCTGCGCGGCGGACCCGTCCGGGCGGCCCTGGGCCGGGGCGGGAACGCCGCAGGGCGGCCACCCCTTCCGGGGTGACCGCCCTGCGCTCGTGACCTGACCGTCAGCCGCTGTACGGGCCGTAGTCGTAGTCGTCCAGCGGGACCGCCTGGCCGGAGCCGGCGCCGAAGGGCGACAGGTCGTAGTCGTCGTAGCCGACGGCCGAGTACATCGCGGCCTTGGCCTCCTCGGTCGGCTCGACCCGGATGTTGCGGTAGCGGGGCAGACCCGTACCGGCCGGGATGAGCTTGCCGAGGATGACGTTCTCCTTGAGGCCCAGCAGCGGGTCCGACTTGGCGTGGATCGCCGCGTCGGTGAGCACCCGGGTCGTCTCCTGGAAGGAGGCGGCCGACAGCCAGGACTCGGTGGCCAGCGAGGCCTTGGTGATACCCATCAGCTGCGGACGGCCCGAGGCGGGGTGACCGCTCTCGGAGACCACGCGACGGTTCTCGGTCTCGAAGCGGCCGCGCTCGACGAGCTCGCCCGGGAGCAGCTCGGCGTCGCCCGACTCGATGATCGTCACGCGGCGGAGCATCTGCCGGATGATGATCTCGATGTGCTTGTCGTGGATCGACACGCCCTGCGAGTTGTAGACCTTCTGGACCTCGGCCACCAGGTGGATCTGGACGGCACGCTGGCCCATGATGCGCAGGACGTCGTGCGGGTTGGTGGCACCGACGGTCAGCTTCTGGCCGACCTCCACCGCCTCGCCCTCGGAGACCAGCAGCTTCACGCGCTTGGAGACCGGGTAGGCGATCTCGTCGCTGCCGTCGTCGGGGGTGACGACGACCTTGCGGGTCTTCTCGGTGTCCTCGATGCGGACCCGGCCCGCGGCCTCCGAGATCGGGGCCACACCCTTGGGGGTACGGGCCTCGAAGAGCTCGACGACACGGGGCAGACCCTGGGTGATGTCGTCACCGGCCACACCACCGGTGTGGAAGGTGCGCATGGTCAGCTGGGTGCCGGGCTCACCGATGGACTGGGCGGCGATGATGCCGACCGCCTCACCGATGTCGACCAGCTTGCCCGTGGCCAGCGAACGGCCGTAGCACATGGCGCAGGTGCCGACCGCGGACTCGCAGGTGAGGATCGAGCGGGTCTTGACCTCGCCGATGTTGTGGCGGATCAGCTCGTCGATCAGGACGTCGCCGAGGTCGGTGTTGACCGTGGCCAGCAGCTTGCCGTCGACGGTGATGTCCTCGGCGAGCATGCGGGCGTAGACGCTGGTCTCGACGTCGTCCGTCTTGCGCAGGACGCCGTCGGCACCGACCGTGCCGATCGCCAGCTTGAGGCCGCGCTCGGTGCCGCAGTCCTCCTCGCGGATGATGACGTCCTGGGAGACGTCGACCAGACGACGGGTGAGGTAGCCGGAGTCGGCGGTGCGCAGGGCGGTGTCGGCGAGGCCCTTACGGGCACCGTGGGTGGAGATGAAGTACTCCAGCACGGACAGGCCCTCACGGAACGAGGCCTTGATGGGACGCGGGATCGTCTCGTTCTTGGCGTTCGAGACCAGACCACGCATACCGGCGATCTGACGCATCTGCATCATGTTTCCGCGCGCACCCGAGTCCACCATCATGAAGATGGGGTTGGTCTTCGGGAAGTTCGCGTTCATGGCCTCGGCGACCTCGTTGGTCGCCCGGGTCCAGATGCCGATGAGCTCGCTCTTGCGCTCGTCGTTGGTGATCAGGCCGCGCTCGTACTGCCGCTGGACCTTCTCCGCCTGCGCCTCGTAGCCCTCGAGGATCTGGGGCTTGCTCGGCGGGACGACGACGTCGGAGATCGAGACGGTGACGCCGGAACGGGTCGACCAGTGGAAGCCGGAGGCCTTCAGGTTGTCGAGCGTCGCGGCGACGGTGACCTTGGGGTAGCGCTCCGCCAGGTCGTTGACGATGGCCGAGAGCTGCTTCTTGCCGATCTCGTAGTCGACGAACGGGTAGTCCTCGGGCAGCAGCTCGTTGAAGAGCGCGCGGCCCAGGGTCGTGGTGAGCCGGAAGGGCTCGCCCTCGAACCAGGTGGTCTGGCCGTCCTCGTCGACCGGGGCGGTCCAGCCGCGCGGCGGCACCGTGCCGGCGGGCAGGCGCAGCTCGATCGGGGCCTGGACGTCCAGCTCGCGGGCGTCGAAGGCCATGATCGCCTCGGCGGTGGAGGAGAAGGAGCGGCCGGCGCCCTTCACCTCGTCGCGGTCCGAGGTGAGGAAGAACAGACCGAGCACCATGTCCTGGGTCGGCATGGTGACCGGGCGGCCGTCGGCCGGCTTCAGGATGTTGTTCGAGGACAGCATCAGGATGCGGGCCTCGGCCTGCGCCTCCGCGGAGAGCGGCAGGTGGACGGCCATCTGGTCACCGTCGAAGTCCGCGTTGAACGCGGTGCAGACGAGCGGGTGGATCTGGATGGCCTTGCCCTCGACCAGCTGGGGCTCGAAGGCCTGGATGCCGAGGCGGTGCAGGGTGGGCGCGCGGTTCAGCAGCACCGGGTGCTCGGCGATGACCTCTTCGAGGACGTCCCACACGACCGGGCGGGCGCGCTCGACCATGCGCTTGGCCGACTTGATGTTCTGCGCGTGGTTCAGGTCGACCAGGCGCTTCATCACGAACGGCTTGAAGAGTTCCAGCGCCATGGCCTTGGGCAGGCCGCACTGGTGCAGCTTGAGCTGCGGGCCGACGACGATGACCGAACGGGCCGAGTAGTCGACGCGCTTGCCGAGCAGGTTCTGGCGGAAACGACCCTGCTTGCCCTTGAGCATGTCGGAGAGCGACTTCAGCGGACGGTTGCCGGGGCCCGTGACCGGGCGGCCGCGGCGGCCGTTGTCGAAGAGCGCGTCGACGGCCTCCTGGAGCATGCGCTTCTCGTTGTTCACGATGATCTCGGGGGCACCGAGGTCGAGGAGGCGCTTCAGGCGGTTGTTGCGGTTGATGACGCGGCGGTACAGGTCGTTCAGGTCGGAGGTCGCGAAGCGGCCGCCGTCCAGCTGCACCATCGGACGCAGGTCCGGCGGGATGACCGGGACGCAGTCCAGCACCATGCCCTTGGGCTTGTTGGTGGTCTGCAGGAACGCGGAGACGACCTTGAGGCGCTTGAGCGCGCGGGTCTTCTTCTGGCCCTTGCCGGTGCGGATGATCTCGCGGAGGCGCTCGGACTCCTCCGCCAGGTCGAAGGACTCCAGGCGGTCCTTGAGCGCCGCGGCGCCCATCGAGCCGGAGAAGTACGTGCCGAAGCGGTCGCGGAGCTCGCGGTAGAGCAGCTCGTCGCCCTCCAGGTCCTGGACCTTGAGGTTCTTGAAGCGGCTCCACACCTCGTCGAGGCGGTCCAGCTCGCGCTGGGCACGGTCGCGGAGCTGCTTCATCTCACGCTCGGCGCCCTCGCGGACCTTGCGGCGGACGTCGGCCTTGGCGCCCTCGGCCTCCAGCTCGGCCAGGTCGGTCTCGGCCTTCTTGGCACGGCCTTCGAGGTCGGCGTCGCGGCGGTTCTCGATCTGCTGCCGCTCGACGGAGACGTGCGCCTCCAGGGAGGGCAGGTCGCGCTGGCGGCGCTCGTCGTCGACCCAGGTGATCATGTAGGCGGCGAAGTAGATGACCTTCTCGAGGTCCTTCGGCGCCAGGTCGAGCAGGTAGCCCAGGCGGGACGGGACACCCTTGAAGTACCAGATGTGGGTGACCGGGGCGGCGAGCTCGATGTGGCCCATCCGCTCGCGGCGCACCTTGGCGCGGGTCACCTCGACGCCGCAGCGCTCACAGATGATGCCCTTGAAGCGGACGCGCTTGTACTTGCCGCAGTAGCACTCCCAGTCCCGGGTGGGGCCGAAGATCTTCTCGCAGAAGAGTCCGTCCTTCTCGGGCTTCAGGGTGCGGTAGTTGATGGTCTCCGGCTTCTTGACCTCGCCGTGGGACCACTGGCGGATGTCGTCGGCGGTGGCCAGGCCGATGCGGAGCTCGTCGAAGAAGTTGACGTCAAGCACTGGTCGTCAAGCCCTCTTTCGTGATTCGAGAGTTTGTCTGTGGTCTGAGGGGGGCCTGGGGGCGGGCCGGCTGCCTGGTTCAGGGGCAGCCGGCCCCACCTCCGTCAGACCTCTTCGACGCTGCTCGGCTCGCGCCGGGACAGGTCAATGCCGAGCTCCTCGGCGGCGCGGAACACGTCTTCGTCGGAGTCGCGCATCTCGATGGACTGGCCGTCCGAGGACAGCACCTCCACGTTGAGGCAGAGCGACTGCATTTCCTTGATGAGGACCTTGAAGGACTCGGGAATGCCGGGCTCGGGGATGTTCTCGCCCTTGACGATGGCCTCGTAGACCTTCACACGGCCGAGGACGTCGTCGGACTTGATGGTGAGCAGCTCCTGCAGCGCGTACGCGGCTCCGTACGCTTCGAGGGCCCACACCTCCATCTCACCGAATCGCTGACCACCGAACTGCGCCTTACCACCGAGCGGCTGCTGGGTGATCATCGAGTACGGGCCGGTCGAACGGGCGTGGAGCTTGTCGTCGACCAGGTGGTGCAGCTTGAGGATGTACATGTAGCCGACCGAGACCGGCATCGGGAACGGCTCGCCGGAGCGGCCGTCGTACAGCCGGGCCTTGCCGGTGGAGTTCACCAGGCGCTCGCCGTCACGGGTGAGCGTGGTGTGGTCCAGCAGGCCGGTGATCTCGTCCTCGCGGGCGCCGTCGAAGACCGGGGTGGCGAGGTTGGTGCCGCCCTCGACCTTGTCCGCGCCGATCGCCTGGAGGCGCTGGGCCCACTCCTCCGCGAGGCCGGAGACGTCCCAGCCCTGCTTCGAGAGCCAGCCGAGGTGGATCTCCAGCACCTGTCCCGGGTTCATGCGGGACGGGACACCCAGCGGGTTGAGGATGATGTCGACCGGGGTGCCGTCCTCCAGGAACGGCATGTCCTCGACCGGCAGGATCTTCGAGATGACGCCCTTGTTGCCGTGGCGGCCGGCGAGCTTGTCACCGTTGGTGATCTTGCGCTTCTGGGCCACGTAGACGCGGACGAGCTGGTTGACGCCGGGGGGCAGCTCGTCGCCCTCCTCGCGGTCGAAGACGCGGACGCCGATGACCTTGCCGGACTCGCCGTGCGGCACCTTCAGCGAGGTGTCGCGGACCTCGCGGGCCTTCTCGCCGAAGATCGCGCGGAGCAGGCGCTCCTCCGGGGTCAGCTCGGTCTCGCCCTTGGGCGTGACCTTGCCGACCAGGATGTCGCCGGTGACGACGTCCGCGCCGATGCGGATGATGCCGCGCTCGTCGAGGTCGGCGAGGACCTCCTCGGAGACGTTCGGGATGTCCCGGGTGATCTCCTCGGGGCCCAGCTTGGTGTCACGGGCGTCGACCTCGTGCTCCTCGATGTGGATCGAGGAGAGGACGTCGTCCTGCACGAGGCGCTGCGACAGGATGATCGCGTCCTCGTAGTTGTGGCCCTCCCACGACATGAACGCCACGAGGAGGTTCTTGCCGAGGGCCATCTCGCCCTCGTCGGTGCAGGGGCCGTCGGCCAGCACCTGGTTGACCTCCACCCGGGCGCCCTCGTCCACGAGCACCTTCTGGTTGAAGGCGGTGCCCTGGTTCGAGCGGGTGAACTTGGCGGCGCGGTACGTGGTGTACGTGCCGTCGTCGTTCGCCACGGTGACGTAGTCGGCCGAGACCTCCTGCACCACGCCGGACTTCTCGGCGGTGATGACGTCGGCGGCGTCGACGGCGCAGCGGTACTCCATGCCGGTGCCGACCAGCGGTGCCTCGCTCTTCAGCAGCGGCACGGCCTGGCGCATCATGTTCGAGCCCATGAGCGCGCGGTTGGCGTCGTCGTGCTCCAGGAACGGGATCATGGCGGTCGCGACCGACACCATCTGGCGCGGCGAGACGTCCATGTAGTCGATCTCGGTGCCGGGGATGTAGTCGATCTCGCCGCCGCGGCGGCGGACGAGGACGCGCGGCTCCGCGAAGGTCAGCTCCGCGGTGAGCGGGGCGTTGGCCTGCGCGATGACGTAGCGGTCCTCCTCGTCGGCGGTGAGGTAGTCGACCTGCTCGGTGACGACACCGTCGATGACCTTGCGGTACGGGGTCTCGATGAAGCCGAAGGCGTTCACCCGGCCGTACGACGCGAGCGAGCCGATCAGACCGATGTTCGGGCCTTCGGGGGTCTCGATCGGACACATGCGGCCGTAGTGCGAGGGGTGCACGTCACGGACCTCGAAGCCGGCCCGCTCGCGGGACAGACCACCGGGGCCGAGCGCGGACAGACGGCGCTTGTGGGTCAGGCCCGACAGCGGGTTCGTCTGGTCCATGAACTGCGACAGCTGGCTGGTGCCGAAGAACTCCTTGATGGAGGCGACGACCGGCCGGATGTTGATCAGGGTCTGCGGCGTGATCGCCTCGACGTCCTGGGTGGTCATGCGCTCGCGCACGACGCGCTCCATGCGGGCGAGACCCGTACGGACCTGGTTCTGGATCAGCTCGCCGACGTTGCGCAGGCGCCGGTTGCCGAAGTGGTCGATGTCGTCGACCTCGATGACGATGTCGCGGCCCTCGTCGTCGCGCCAGTCGGTCTCGCCGGCATGCAGCTTCACCAGGTACTTGATGGTGTTGATGATGTCGGGCTCGGTGAGCACGCCGGAGTCCAGGGACTCGCCGTTGCCGAGCTTCCGGTTGACCTTGTAGCGGCCGACCTTCGCGAGGTCGTAGCGCTTCGGGTTGAAGTAGAGGTTCTCGAGCAGCGTCTGCGCGGCCTCACGCGTGGGCGGCTCGCCGGGGCGCAGCTTGCGGTAGATGTCGAGGAGCGCGTCGTCCTGGCCCTGGGTGTGGTCCTTCTCCAGGGTGGCGCGCATCGACTCGTACTCGCCGAACTCCTCCAGGATCATCTCGGTGGTCCAGCCGAGGGCCTTGAGGAGGACGGTGACCGACTGCTTGCGCTTGCGGTCGATGCGGACACCGACCATGTCGCGCTTGTCGATCTCCATCTCCAGCCAGGCACCGCGGGAGGGGATGATCTTGGCGGAGTAGATGTCCTTGTCGGACACCTTGTCCAGGGTGGAGTCGAAGTACACGCCGGGGGAACGGACCAGCTGCGACACGACGACGCGCTCGGTGCCGTTGATCACGAACGTGCCCTTGTGGGTCATGAGCGGGAAGTCGCCCATGAAGACCGTCTGGGACTTGATCTCACCGGTCTCGTTGTTGGTGAACTCGGCCGTGACGAAGAGCGGGGCCGCGAACGTGAAGTCGCGGTCCTTGCACTCGTCAATGGAGTTCTTCGGCGGCTCGAAACGGTGGTCGCGGAAGGTCAGCGACATCGACCCGCTGAAGTCCTCGATCGGGGAGATCTCCTCGAAGATCTCCTCCAGACCGGACTTCGTGGGGACGTCCTGACCACTGTCCAGTGCCGCCTCGACCCGGGACTTCCAGGCCGCATTGCCGAGCAGCCAGTCAAAGCTCTCGGTCTGCAGGGCCAGGAGGTTCGGGACCTCAAGGGGCTCCTTGATCTTCGCGAACGAGACGCGGAGCGGGGCGGTGGATGCGGCGGAATTGTTCGAGGCGTTGCGCGGCGCGGCCAAGAGGGGGGTCCTTCCGAGGGCTCGGAGCTCACTACGCGCGTACCGGCCGGGCCATGACGGGAGCCGATCCCACCTCCGGACACCTGCCCGGCCGGAGGATGAATCCCCAGGTCGGAACCGGTCTACGGAGGCGGTGCCAGACCCCAACAGGGCAGCGCAGACTCCGGGCGACGAGTCACGGAGCAGCTAACAGGCAGCGCAAAGGGACAGTGTAGCCAATGGCGACACTGCTGACAAGCCCTGATTCGGAGACCGAATCGGACACTCCCTCCGGTCGCATCCCGTACGCCCCGAACCCCCTCCCGGGGGGCGGTGCGCAGGGGTGCCCCTGCTTTCGTACAACCCAGTGGCCCGGGAACACCCGGACCACCGCACCTCTACTCGGAGTCACTTCCCGCTGGGGCCTCTGAATATGCATCCAGGGCCGCTCCAACCGGGGCGGACGTCTCCGAGTGCGGCGCGCGAATCGAGAATCGCGCGCCTGCTCCCGCTCGTCAAGGCCCCCACCGCAGTGCGGACCTCGTGCACCTCATCGCTCCGGGCTCCGGCGGCGTTACAGAGTCCGTGGTCGGGGGCGTGCACGGTGACGGTGATCACCCTACCCGCCGCCACCGACAGGGGCCGGGTGCGCTGCGGGCGGGTGCGGCGAGCCCCCGGGGGCGCGGGCGGCGCCGGCTCCCGGCGGGGCTCCGGACGCCCCGGCCGGGCCCGTGCGGGGCCCTCGGAGGGCCCCGGAACGCAAAAAGGCCGGGCCGGCCACCCCGAAGGGTGACCGGCCCGGCCGTACGCCCCCTCGGAGGGGGCGTGGAGTCACTTGACGGTGACCTTGGCGCCGGCGCCCTCAAGGGCGGCCTTGGCCTTCTCCGCGGCGTCCTTGGCAACCTTCTCCAGGACGACGGCGGGGGTGCCGTCAACGAGGTCCTTGGCCTCCTTCAGGCCGAGGGAGGTCAGGGCGCGCACCTCCTTGATGACCTGGATCTTCTTGTCACCGGCGGACTCGAGGACGACGTCGAACTCGTCCTGCTCCTCGACGGCCTCGGCGACCGGGGCAACCGGACCGCCGGCGATGGCGACCGGGGCGGCAGCCTTGACGTCGAACTTCTCCTCGAACGCCTTCACGAACTCGGAGAGCTCGATGAGGGTCAGGGTCTCGAACTGCGCGAGCAGCTCGTCCTGGGACAGCTTCGCCATGGTGGCGTCCTTCCACTAAATCGGCAGGTGGTGCCGGATGTACGGGATGGCGGGCGTACGGGCCCGCAGCGAGGCAGGAGCCCGCGGAACTACTCCGCGGCCTCGTCCTCGGCGGCGGGAGCCGGCGTACCGGCACCGCCCTGCTCGACCTTCGCCCGCAGCGCCTCGGCGGTGCGGACGAACTCCACCAGCGGAGCCTGGAAGGTCGCCGCGGCCTTGGCCATGGACGCCTTCAGGCCGCCGGCCAGCTTGGCGAGCAGCACCTCGCGGGACTCGAGGTCCGCGAGCTTCTTGATCTCATCGGCGGACAGCGCCTTACCGTCAAGGACACCGCCCTTGATGATGAGAGCGGGGTTCTCCTTGGCGAAGTCACGCAGAGCCTTCGCCGACTCCACCGGGTCACCGGTGACGAAGGCGACAGCCGTCGGACCCGCGAACAGGTCGTCCAGCTCGGAGATCCCGGCCTCGTTGGCCGCGATCTTGGTCAGCGTGTTCTTCACCACGGCGTACTGGGCGTTCTCCCCCAGCGAGCGACGCAGATTCTTCATCTGCTTCACCGTCAGACCGCGGTACTCGGTCAGCACGGCCGCGTTCGAGGCACGGAACTTGTCCGTGATCTCCGCGACGTCAGCAGCCTTGTCGGGCCTTGCCATAGGCTTACGCCTCCTTCCGTGATGTCGAAGTCGGGCCGACCATGGAGCAGTCGACCATGCAACGCCTCGACACACCGGCCGGAAGGAAGCCTCAGCAAAAACAGTGAGAGCCCCAGTGCGCAGGCGCACGGGGCTCCATCGACCTCGACGGCCGGGCGCGACGAATCGCGACGGACGGAAGTCCAAGCTCCAAACACTCCTGCGCGGGCCGTCTGCGGCAATTCGCAGATCCTTCGGTCGCCCGTCCTCCTTGCGAAGGCAGGGCAACAACCAGCGGTCTTTGGCAGACACCACCGTAACCGACACCCCGGGCCGTGGCCAAATCGCCCACGGCGGGCACCGCGGCTACAGCGGGGGCAGGCTCCGGCCGGCGGCGTCCCAGGTGTCGGCCTCCGCCGGGGCCTGGACGGAGAGCGGCCCCCCGAAGTCCTCGAACCGCAGCGTGTCGTCGACCCGGCCGGCCGTGCCGGACCCGGTGCGGTGCAGCTGGACGACCTGGTCGCGGTCGTTCAGCCACAGGTCCAGCGTGACCACGCCGTCGCCGCCCAGCGCCGCCCGCAGGGCCTCGCGGCGGGCGGGTGTCAGCAGGACCTGCGCGCCGGCGTAGTCCGCGGCCGTGAGGGCCACCCGGTAGTGCTCGACCGCGGTGTCGTCGAGCTCCTCCTCGCCGACCCGCTCCGGGGCCGCCGCGGTGGCGGCCGCCGTGACGGCCACCAGCGGGCTGAGCCGGTCGACGGTGTCCGCGTACGGCACGGTGAGCTCGCCGCCCGGTCCCGCCGGCCCGGTGTACTTCCGCCAGTGCGGGCCGCCGAGCAGCGCCGCGGTGGCGGTGTCCCCGCCGCGGTAGGCGGTGGTGTCGAGCACGACGAGCTGCTCGGTGGTGCCGGGGCGCTTCAGCTGGAGCACCGTCTTCGGCGCCCAGAAGAGCAGGCCCGCCACCGAGTCGCTCCCGAGGTTGCCGCCGAACCGCGCCCGGCGGGCGGTGTGCATCGCCAGCTGGGCGGCGAGCAGCACCCCGTGCGGGGAGCGGTCGGTCGGGGTGGCGAGGACGGTGGGGTCGGCCGTGGCGCTGGGCGACGCCGCGGACGTGCCGCCGTGGCCGCCGCCGCAGGCGGTCAGCAGCAGGACGAGGGCCGTGGCCGTGGCCGCCCTGCGGGCCTTCCGTGGCGCCATGCCGCCGCCTCCCTCCGTGTGCCGTCCGCCGTGTGCCGTCCGCGGTGTGCCCGGGTGCCGTGTGTCCGGGTGCCCACCCTGTCATGCCGTGCGCCCGCCGGTCCGGGGGCCCCGTGGTCCGGCGGGCGTACGCCGACGGGCCCGCGCCCTCTGCCGGAGAGGGTGCGGGCCCGTCGGGACGGACTGCGCCTGCGCACAGGACGCGGCTACGGTCGGAGCACGGGGGCTCAGACGGCGGCCGGGTCCTCCTCGACGAGGAGGTTGCGGGTGCGGTTCGGGTCCACCAGGATGCCGGGGCCCATGGTGGTCGAGAAGGCGATCTTCTTGATGTAGCGGCCCTTGGCAGCGGCCGGCTTGCTCCGGAGGACCTCGTCGAGCGCGGCGCCGTAGTTCTCGACCAGCTGCTCGTCGGTGAAGGAGGCCTTACCGATGATCAGGTGCAGGTTCGAGTGCTTGTCGACGCGGAACTCGATCTTGCCGCCCTTGATGTCGTTGACGGCCTTCACGACATCGGGGGTGACGGTGCCGGTCTTCGGGTTCGGCATCAGGCCACGGGGGCCGAGCACGCGGCCGAGGCGGCCGACCTTGCCCATGAGGTCCGGGGTGGCGACGACGGCGTCGAAGTCGAGGCGGCCCTTGGCGACCTCGTCGATGAGCTCGTCGGAGCCGACGATGTCGGCGCCTGCAGCACGCGCGGCCTCGGCACGGTCGCCGGTCGCGAAGACCAGGACCCGGGCGGTCTTACCGGTGCCGTGCGGGAGGATCACGGTGCTGCGGACCATCTGGTCGGCCTTGCGCGGGTCGACACCCAGGCGCATGGCGATCTCGACGGTCGCGTCGAACTTGGTGGTGGACGTCTCGCGGGCGAGGCGGACGGCCTCGAGCGGGGCGTAGATGCGGCTGCGGTCGACCTTGGCGTCCGCGGCCTTGAGAGCCTTGCTGCGCTTCACTGCGTCTCCTGGAGGTGATGGAGTTCGTGGTGGGAACGGGCCGCGCTGGGCCCTACCACGGGGACGACTGGGCTGATCAGCCCTCGACGGTGATGCCCATCGACCGGGCGGTGCCGGCGATGATCTTCGCCGCCGCGTCCAGGTCGTTGGCGTTCAGGTCGGGGAGCTTCACGGTGGCGATCTCGCGGACCTGGGCGCTGGTGAGCTTCGCGACCTTGGTCTTGTGCGGCTCGCTGGAGCCCTTGTCCACGCCGGCGGCCTTCAGGATGAGGCGCGCGGCCGGCGGCGTCTTCGTGATGAAGGTGAAGGAGCGGTCGTCGTAGACCGTGATCTCCACCGGCACGATCATGCCGCGCTGCGACTCGGTCGCAGCGTTGTAGGCCTTGCAGAACTCCATGATGTTGACGCCGTGCTGACCGAGCGCGGGGCCGACCGGCGGCGCCGGGTTGGCCGCACCGGCGTTGATCTGGAGCTTGATGAGCCCCGTGATCTTCTTCTTCTTGGGAGGCATTTCTCTCCGGGTCCTTCCGAGAGGCGATTGCTGGTGCGCGCATCGGCCGGGGCGACACCCGGCCGCCGGCACACACATCGGACCAGGCTAACCGCTGATGCGGCCCTGGACCAAAACGGCTGCGGGGCGGGGCCGTGGCCCCGCCCCGCAGCCGACGGCGTGGGTCAGTTCTTCTGGATCTGGTCGAACGACAGCTCGACCGGGGTCTCGCGGCCGAAGATCTCGACGAGGCCCTTGACCTTCTTCGAGTCCGGGTTGATCTCGTTGATGGTCGCCTGCAGGGTGGCGAACGGGCCGTCGGTGACGGTGACCGAGTCGCCGACCTCGAAGTCGAGCACCTGGACCTCGACCGGGCGGACGGGCGAGGCCTTGCCGGCCTCCTTCGCCGCGGCGCGCTGGACGTCCGGGGCGAGCATGTTGACGACCTCGTCCAGGGTCAGCGGGTACGGGTCGTAGGCGTTGCCCACGAACCCGGTGACACCGGGCGTGTTGCGCACGACGCCCCAGGACTCGGCGTCCAGCTCCATGCGGACCAGGACGTAGCCGGGCAGCTTGTTCTGGCGGATGGTCTTGCGGTCGCCGTTCTTGATCTGGACGACCTCTTCCTGCGGCACGGCCGACTCGAAGATGCGGTCCTCGACGTTCAGCGAGACCGAGCGCTGCTCGAGGTTCTGCTTCACGCGGTTCTCGTAGCCGGCGTAGGTGTGGATGACGTACCACTCGCCGGGGGCCAGGCGGAGCTTCTCGCGGAACTCGACGACCGGGTCGACCTCCACCTCCTCGACGGGCTCGGCCTCGTCGTCGGCCTCGGACACCTCGTCGTCGGCGGCGGTCTCGTCGTCGGCGGAGACCTCGTGCAGCGCGTCGACCTCGGCCGGCTCGCCCGCCTCCGCCTCGTCCGAAGCCTCGACCTCGTCCTCGTCGGCGTCCGCGGCGTCGAGGATCTGCTCCACGGCCTCGGTGTCGGCAGCCTCGGCCGCGACATCCGCCTCGGTGACGGTCTCGTCGGCGTCGTACAGGGGGGACTCAGACACGGGCGCTGCTTCTTTCCTGGGATGTGGAACGGATACCTCAACAGTACCGAGTCAACGGTAGCGGGCCTGCCCGGTCTGCGCCGAAAGCCCGCCTTCGCCGCTCACCCCGCACCGGGCGCGGGGCCTGGTGTCGATCGGGTGTGCGGGCGGGCGGGCTTCCGGGGGCGTCGTCCGGCAGGCCGGAGGCGTCCGACGAGGAGAGGTCGGCCGGTCCGGCGGCGGGGATCAGCCGAAGATGACGAGGCTGAGCTTCGCGAAGCCGGTGTCCATGCCGTAGACGGCCAGCATGACCACCACGACGAACACCACCACGACGGTGGTGTACTGGAGCAGCTCGTTGCGGCTCGGCCAGACGACCTTGCGGAGCTCGGCGATGATCTGGCGGTAGAAGATCGCGATGCGGGCGAACAGGCCCTTCTTGGCCCGCTTGCCCGACTTGCGCTCGCCGCCCTCGCCCTTGCGGGCACGCTTGCGGTCGCGACGGGAGAGAGCCTTGTCATCGCCCTCAGGCGTGGCGGCAGCGCCGTCGGCACCCTCGGGGTTGCCGCTCTCAGGCGTCGCGGTGGAGCCCGTGGTCTCCGTCACTCGTCCTCACCTGAATCCGGGTCCTGCCGAGGGGCGCGCCCTGGAGGCACGACCTGTCCGGCGAATGCGTAGCTGGCGGGGCCCTCTCCGCATCAAGCCCGCTCGCTCTGCGGAGCGAACGGGCTCGGTACGGATCAAGCAGCAGGGCACGAGGGACTCGAACCCCCAACCGCCGGTTTTGGAGACCGGTGCTCTACCAATTGAGCTAGTGCCCTACGGTGCCTCGCGGCCCCGGAGTTGACCCCCAACCTACCGTATCCGGGACGCTGCGTGGTGGACGCATCGGCGGAACCGCACTTCGGGGGCCATCGAGCGACGAGCATACGGGTTCTTGAGCGTTTGGTCGAACCTCATTCCGCCGTGATCCCGTCGCCGACGGCGTCCGCCCGGGCCGCGGAACGGCCGGTACACATGCCGGAACGCCCGTGACCGGCCCCGACCCCTCTGCGACCATGCACCCATGAGCGCTCCCACCCCCGCCCACACCAGTCCTGCCGACCGCCGGGTGTCCGCCCGGATCGGCGCCATCGCGGAGTCCGCCACGCTCGCCGTGGACGCCCGGGCCAAGGCCCTCAGGGCCGCCGGCCGTCCGGTCATCGGCTTCGGGGCGGGCGAGCCCGACTTCCCGACGCCCGGCTACGTCGTCGACGCCGCCGTCGCCGCCTGCCAGGACCCGGAGAACCACCGGTACACCCCGGCCGGCGGACTGCCCGAGCTGAAGGCCGCGATCGCCGCCAAGACGCTGCGCGACTCCGGCTACGCGGTCGACGCCTCGCAGGTGCTCGTGACCAACGGCGGCAAGCAGGCCATCTACGAGGCGTTCGCCGCGATCCTCGACCCGGGCGACGAGGTCGTCGTCCCGGCCCCGTACTGGACGACCTACCCGGAGGCGATCCGGCTCGCGGGCGGTGTGCCGGTCGAGGTCGTCACCGACGAGACCACCGGCTACAAGGCCTCGGTGGAGCAGCTGGAGGCGGCCCGCACCCCCCGGACCAAGGTCGTGCTGTTCGTCTCGCCGTCCAACCCGACCGGCGCGGTCTACACCCGCGGGGAGACCGAGGCGATCGGCCGCTGGGCCGCCGGGCACGGCCTGTGGGTGCTGACGGACGAGATCTACGAGCACCTGGTCTACGGCGACGCGGAGTTCACCTCGCTGCCGGCCCTGCTGCCCGAGCTGCGCGACCGGTGCATCGTGGTCAACGGCGTGGCGAAGACGTACGCGATGACGGGGTGGCGGGTGGGCTGGCTGATCGGCCCGGCGGACGTCGTGAAGGCCGCGGCCAACCTGCAGTCGCACGCCACCTCGAACGTCGCGAACGTGTCGCAGCGGGCCGCGCTCGCCGCCGTGGCGGGCGACCTGTCGGCCGTCGACGAGATGCGGGCGGCCTTCGACCGCCGCCGCCGGACCATCGTGGCGATGCTCAACGCGATCGACGGCGTGGTCTGCCCCGAGCCCGAGGGCGCGTTCTACGTCTACCCCTCGGTGAAGGGCCTGCTGGGCCGCGAGATCCGCGGCAGCCGGCCGGGGACCTCGGCGGAGCTGGCCGCGCTGATCCTGGACGAGGCCGAGGTCGCGGTCGTGCCCGGGGAGGCCTTCGGCACCCCCGGCTACCTGCGGCTGTCGTACGCCCTGGGCGACGCCGACCTCGTCGAGGGGGTCACCCGGCTGCAGCAGCTGCTGGCCGAGGCGCGCGGCTGAGACCGGCCCCCGGGCCGTTGCCGCCCCCCTGACATCCCGTCGAAACTCATTCTTTCGAGGGATGTCAGGGGGGCGGCTCCCGTTCGGCCCCCGGATGCGGCAGGATCGGTGGATGGATCGCCTTTCCGTCCCGCGCGACGTCGCCGCCCTCCCCAAGGCCCACCTCCACCTGCACTTCACCGGGTCGATGCGTCCGGCCACCCTGCTGGAGCTGGCGGACAAGCACGGCGTGCGACTGCCGGAGGCGCTCAGCTCGGGCGAGCCCCCGCAGCTGCGGGCGACCGACGAGCGAGGCTGGTTCCGGTTCCAGCGCCTCTACGACACCGCCCGCTCGGTGCTGCGCGACGAGTCGGACATCCGCCGGCTCGTCCGGGAGACCGCCGAGGACGAGCGGAGCGACGGCTCCCGCTGGCTGGAGATCCAGGTCGACCCGACCTCGTACGCGCCGCGGCTCGGCGGGCTGATCCCGGCGCTGGAGCTGATCCTCGACGCGGTGCGGGAGGCCTCCGCGGCGACCGGCGTGGGCATCCGGGTCGTCGTCGCCGCGAACCGGATGAAGTCGCCGATGGACGCCCGCACGCTGGCCCGGCTCGCCGTGCGCTACACCGACCAGGGCGTGATCGGCTTCGGGCTCTCCAACGACGAGCGGCGCGGCTTCGCCCGCGACTTCGACCGCGCCTTCGCCATCGCCCGCAGCGGCGGGCTGCTGGCCGCTCCGCACGGCGGCGAGCTGGCGGGCCCGGAGTCGGTGCGCGACTGCCTGGACGACCTGGGCGCCGGCCGGGTCGGGCACGGCGTGCGCTCCGCCGAGGACCGCCGCCTGCTCGACCGGCTCGCCGACCGCGGTGTCACCTGCGAGGTGTGCCCGGCCTCCAACGTCGCGCTCGGCGTCTACGAGCGCCCCGAGGACGTGCCGCTGCGGACGCTCTTCGAGGCCGGGGTGCCGCTCGCGCTGGGCGCCGACGACCCGCTGCTGTTCGGCTCCCGGCTCGCCGCCCAGTACGACGCGGCGCGCACCGTGCACGGCTTCGGCGACACCGAGCTCGCCGAGCTGGCCCGGCAGTCGGTGCGCGGCTCGGTGGCGCCGGAGTCGGTGCGCAAGGAGCTGCTGGCCGGCATCGACGCCTGGCTGGACGGCGCCGACACCCCGGCGGCGGCGGCCGCGCTAGAGTGCGACGCCCACCATCACGGGCTCGTTCACCAGCTCCACGCCGAAGGCGGCGCGCACGCCGTCGCGGATCTCGCGGGCTAGCGCCAGCAGGTCGGCGGTGGTGGCCGCGCCACGGTTGGTGAGGGCCAGCGTGTGCTTGGTGGAGAGGGTCGCCGGGCCGTCGCCGTAGCCCTTGGTGAAGCCGGCGTTGTCGATCAGCCAGGCCGCCGAGGTCTTGGTGCAGCCGTCCGGCGCCGGGTAGGCGGGGGCGTCGGGGCCCCCCGGGCGGGCCGTGAAGGCGGCGTACTGCTCGGCGGTGAGCACCGGGTTGGTGAAGAACGAACCCGCCGACCAGGTGTCGTGGTCGGCCTCGTCGAGCACCATGCCCTTGCCCGCCCGCAGCCGCAGGACGGTCTTGGCGGCGGTGGCGAGGTCGACCCGCTCGCCGGCCAGGACGCCGAGCGTCCGGGCGACCTCCGCGTACTTCACCGGGGAGGACTGCCCGGCGGCGTCCTCCAGCCCGAAGCGCACCCGCAGCACGACGTACCGGTCCGGGTCGGCCTTGAAGCGGCTGTGCCGGTAGGAGAAGGCGCACTCGGCGCCGGTGAGGGTGACCGTGTCGCCCAGGTGGCGGTCGTAGGCGGTGACCGAGGTGACCGTCCCGGCGACCTCCTGGCCGTAGGCGCCGACGTTCTGCACGGGGGTGGCGCCCGCCGAGCCGGGGATGCCGGACAGGAACTCGATGCCCGCCAGGCCCGCGTCGACCGTACGGGCGACCGCCTCGGCCCAGACCTCGCCGGCGGCCAGCTCCAGGCCGGTGCCGTCGAGGACGAAGCCGCGGGTGGCGATCCGCAGCACGGTGCCCTCGAAGCCCGCGTCGCCGATCACCAGGTTGGAGCCGCCGCCGAGGACGAGGAGCGGCTCGCCCGCCGCGTCGGCCTCGCGGACGACCGCGACGACCTCCTCGTCGGTCGTGGCGGTGACCAGCCGGCGGGCCGGGCCGCCGAGCCGGAGGGTGGTCAGCGGGGCGAGCGGAGCGTTCTGGAGTACCTGCACGCGCTCCACGGTATACGGGACGCCGGGCCGTCCGGGCGGGTGCTCCGTCCGGGCCCGCGGGGCATTTTGGAGACGTATGCTATCCATATCGGTCCGCGGCCCACCCGCACGGACCACGGGAGCACTCGGGAGACGGGACGCGATGCGCATCGGAGAGCTGAGCCGGCGGACCGGGGTGCCGGTGCCGACCATCAAGTACTACCTGCGGGAGGGCCTGATCCCCGGCGGCGAGCTGACCAGCCCGAACCAGGCGCAGTACGGCGAGGCGCACGTGCACCGGCTGAAGCTCGTCCGCGCGATGGTCGACGTCGGCAAGCTCTCGGTCGCCGCCACCCGCGACGTGCTCAACGCCGTCGACGAACCGGGCCTCAGCCTGCACCGCGTGCTCGGCATCGCCCAGGCCGCCGTCACGCCGGAACCCGTCGCGGCCGACCCGGACGCCTGGGCACGGGCCGAGCAGCTGGTCGACGCCCTCGTGGAGCGGCACGGGTGGGAGGTCAAGCCGGACAATCCGGCCCGGCGTGCCCTCGCCCAGCTGGTCGTGACCTTCCGCGACCTCCGCCAGGACGACCTGCTCGACCTCTTCGACGACTACGCGGTCGCCGCGGAGCGGCTCTCCACCGCCGAACTCGCGATGATCGGCCGCCGCGAGGGCCTGGACAGCAAGGTCGAGGGGGCGGTGCTGGGCACGGTGCTGGGCGACGCCCTGATCGGTGCGATGCGCCGGCTCGCCCAGGCGGACGCCTCGCACCGGGCGTTCGAGGCCGCCCGCGGCTGAGGGCGACGGCTCGGGCCCGCGGCCCGCACACGCGCAGGCCCCCCGGAGCGTTCCGGGGGGCCTGCGGGCGTACGGGGCGGACCGGTCAGGCGACGACCGGGGCGGGCTCGTCCGCGGGCACCTCGGCCGGCGCCCCGGCGGCCGGCCGCGGCGGGCGCGGGATGAAGAGGGCGCAGACGCCGCCGGCGACCACGACCGCGACGCCGACCCAGACCGCCGGGTGCAGGCCGTCGACGAAGTGCTGGGCGGAGTCCGGGCTGCCGTACTCCAGGAACACGCTGCTCAGCACCGCGATGCCGAGCGCGCCGCCGATCTCCCGGACGGTGGTGTTGGCGCCCGAGGCCTTGCCGCGGTGCTCCGGGCCGACGGCGCCGAGCACGACGGCGGCGGTCGGGGCGATCGCGAAGCCCATGCCGGCGCCGGCCAGGAGCATCGCGCCGACCAGACGGGAGTACGGGGTGTCGTCGGTGGCGGCCAGGTTGATCCAGGCGAGGCCGGCGGCCTGCAGGAAGAGGCCGAGGGCCATCAGCCGCCCGCCGCCGACCCGGTCGGTGAGCGCCCCGGCGATCGGGGCGATGACCATCGGCATCAGCGTCCAGGCGAGGGTGAGCACGCCGGCGTGGAGGGGGGTGCGGTACGGGGCGATCTGCAGGTACTGGGAGAGGAAGAAGATCGACCCGAAGACGCCGAAGTACATGGAGGCGGAGACGATGTTGGTCAGGGTGAAGGCGCGGATCCGGTAGAAGCCGAGCGGGAGCAACGGGTGCTCGACGCGGCGCTCCCAGAGGACGAAGGCGACGAGCAGGACCGCTCCGGCGACGAAGGCGCCGACGATCCGGGCGGAGGTCCAGCCGTGCTCGGCGCCGTTGACGATGCCCCAGACGAGGGCGAGCAGGCCGGCGGAGGCGAGCAGCATGCCGAGGACGTCGAGGCTCGCGCGCTCGCCGCGGCTCTCGCGGAGGACCTTGAGGACGAGCGGGACGGCGAGCAGGCCGACGGGCACGTTGATCCAGAAGATCCACTCCCAGGCGAGGCCGTCGACGACGGCGCCGCCCACGACCGGGCCGAGGGCGATGGCGAGGCCGCTGACGGCGCCCCAGAGGCCGAGCGCGAGGCTGCGGAGGCGCTCGGGCACGGCCTGCGAGAGGAGGGTCAGCGAGAGCGGCATGACGGCGGCGGCGCCGAAGCCCTGCACGGTGCGGGCGGCGATGAGCTGGGCGCTGGTGTCGGCGAGGCCGCAGGCGATCGAGGAGAGGGTGAAGATCGCGATGCCGATGGTGAAGACCTTGCGGCGGCCGAAGCGGTCACCGAGGGCGGCGCCGGTGAGCAGGAGGCAGGAGAAGCTGAGGACGTAGGCGTTGACGAACCACTGGAGGTCCTGGGTGTCGGCCTTGAGGTCGACGGCGAGGGTGTGCAGGGCGGTCGAGACGACCAGGTTGTCGAGCGCGACCATGAACATCGGCACGCTGCACGCGACGATCGAGAGCCAGAGCGGGACCGTGGGGCCGGGGTCGGCCGGTGCGGGGCGGGACCCCGTCATTGCTGTCGAGGACATGACACCTATCTCCTTCGGGTGTGGTGCGACGGGGCCCCGCAGGGCCGGAACAGGGAGGGGCCGGGCACGGACCCCGACCGGCCTCAGCCCTCGGCCGCACCCCCGGCGGCAGAACCCTCGGCGGCCGCGGCGGCGTCGGCCTGCCGCTGCTCGGCCAGCCGGCGCCGCGCGTCCGGCCAGAGGATCGGGAGCTCCTCCACCGGCACCTCCCAGAAGGTGAAGGTGGAGTCGCGCATGGTCGACCGCAGCGAGGTCATGATCGAGTAGTGCGGCTCGGTCTTGGCGTAGGTGTACAGGGCCTCGCGGGTCTCCCATGCGGAGAGCGTCCAGAAGGTGCGCTTCAGCGGCTCGGCGATGAGCGAGGCGCCGAGGGCGCCGGGGGCGGTGCGCACCTGCTTCCAGGCGGCGAGGGACTTCAGGAAGAAGCGCGGCACGTCGGAGAGCGAGCGGACCTCCAGCCGGGAGGCCATCACGAGAGCACGGGTCTGCGGCCGAGGGGCGTTCGGCGTGATCCAGGGGAGTGTGGGCATGGAGGGAGCCTTCCTCGGTCGCCGGCCCGGCGAACCACCCCGGGGCGGTCCGCCGGTACCGATAATGGCACCTTGCACTATCCACTATAGAGAGTGGAGATGTCCGATGCCAGTTTTTTCGGCGACCGGTGCGCCCCGACGGCCGGACGCCCCGCGGAGACCGCTCAGCGGCCGAGCTCCCGCAGCAGCTGCTCCGCCGCCTCCAGCCCCGAGGAGAACCCCGCCTCGTGCGAACCGATCTGGTCGTAGTGCAGCTGCTTGGAGTGGAAGTACGAACCGGCCAGCTTGATCCGGGTGCCCTCGTTGACGCGGTAGATCGTCTTCTGCAGGGTGCGCAGATCGAGGTCGATGACCGGGTGCTCGTAGCGGAGCTCGCGGATCACCGTCTCCTCCCGCACGGGCAGCGGGTAGTCGAGGGTCACGAAGTAGTCGCGCTCGGAGGTGAATCCGTGCAGCCGGTTCATGTAGTACGCGACGTACGGGCGGCTCCCGCCGTCGGCCGTGACCTTGCCGTAGTTCCAGTTGTCCCAGCGCGACCGGTCGGCGGGCATCACCGACGGGTCGGTGTGCAGCACCGCCACGGACGCGTTGTAGCGGATGCGCGCGAGCGTCTCGCCCTGCAGCGCACTCGGCTCGGTGAGGAGCCGGCGGGCCTGGTCGCCGTGCACGGCCACCACCGCGTGGTCGAAGCGCTCCGCGCCCGCCGCCGTCGACACGGTGACGCCGTCCGGCTGCTCGGTGACCGACAGCACCGGCTCGCCGAGCCGCAGCTTCGGGTCGATCGCCGCCACCGCCCGCCGCACGTACGAGATCGAACCGCCCTCCACCGTCTGCCAGTCGACGCGCCGGCCGCCGAGCCCGCCCTCGTCGTGCGCCATGAAGAAGGCGATGACCGTCGTCGCCGGCATCTCCCAGATCAGCTCGGCCGGCACCGACCACACCGCCGTGCACAGCAGGATGACGTAGCCGTACCGGAACTCGGCGCTGTAGCCGCCCCGGTCGAGGTACTCCCCCAGCGGCACGTCGGTGCGCTTGCGCAGGAAGTCCTTGCGGCCCTCCTGGTGGAAGCGGTGCGCCTCCCGCCAGATGGTGTGGAACTCCGCGGGGTAGCGGGCCAGCACCTCGTCCTCCGGCAGCGCCATCTCCTCGGTGCCGTACTGGAGTCCGGTGTCCAGGTCGAAGAAGTTGAAGCCGCCCTCGTGGCGGCGGGTGGGAACGCCCAGCTCGGTGAAGAACCGGCTGAGGTTCGGGTAGCTCGGCTTGTTGAAGACCACGAACGCGGTGTCGATGCCGAGCAGCCGTCCGGCGTCCTCGACCTCGATCGTGTTCGCGTGGCCGCCCGGACGGGGCTCCTCGTCGAAGAGGGTGATCTCGGCGTGCTCGCGCAGCCGGTACGCGGCGGACAGGCCGGCCACTCCGGCGCCGACGACCGCGACCCGGGGCTTGGTGGGAGCAGACATGCGGGGGTTCCTTCGCAGGCTAGGAGGCGATCAGGGTGCGGTGGATCCGGCCGCCGCGGCCGCCCTGCACCGCGGCGGCGAGGACGAAACCCGGAGCGGGACTGAGCAGTTCGAAATGCCAGGCGGCGTTCTCGGCGACCGGCCGGAGCGGGTCGGTCAGCCGGATGGGCGTGACGGCCGGCGGGCTGAACGAGAAGCCGGAGAGCTCCCGGCGCAGCCCGGTGCCGACGGCCTTCAGGTAGGCCTCCTTCAGCACCCAGTACGCGGCGATCCCCGCCGGCCGCTCGCCCTCCGGCAGGACGGCGAGAGCGGCCCGCTCGGCCGGCGCGAAGTGCCGCGGCAGGTGGCGGACGGCGTCCGGCCCGGCCACCGAGGGTTCGACGTCGACCCCGCAGGTGCCGCCCGCCGTGACCAGGCACGCCACCATGCCGTCGGTGTGCGAGAGGTTGAAGCGCAGGCCGTCGCCGGCCGGTTCGGGTTCCGGCCGGCCGTCGTCACCGGCCCGCACCCGCCAGCCGTCCAGCGGACGGCCCGAACGGGCGCTCAGCGCGTACCGGGCGAGCACCCGGCCGCCGAGGAAGCGCCGCCGGGAGGCCTCGCGGCGCAGCCGGGCCAGATGCGTCCGCTCGTCCGGGCCGAGCAGGGCGGCCCCGCCGTGCCGGGCCGCGAACGCCTCCACGGCGGGCTCGGGAAGCAGCCAGAGGTGGCCGTCACGTGCGGACATCACGCCTCCGCCGGGGCCGGGGCGCCGGGGCGGTGCCCAGCACGCCCATGCCGACGAGCTGCTTCAGCCACTCCGACATCTCCCAGCGCAGCCGCTCCCGGCAGGGCGGGCAGACCTTGAGATCCGGGTCGAGCCGGTCGCGTGATCCGCCCGCCCCGCAGGACGGGCAGGCCGCGCGGGTCCGGGGGTGTCGTGCCATGGGCGGGCTCCTTCCGGTGCGCGTTCACGGGGTCATCCGTCGGCGGGGCCGGGGCCGGTGCGCTCGGCCAGCGGGAACGGCCGGTGCGAGAACAGCCGGTTCTCCCAGTAGAGGCGGCGCAGCACGTCCATCACCTCGTCGACGACGGCGCTGTCGGTGACGGCCTCGTGCGGGTACCAGTGGCGGCGCAGCCGCTCCAGCTGGAGGAGCAGCAGGGCGCCGCTGGGCAGCGGGTCCTCCAGGGCCTCCGCCGAGTGGACGTGGGTGTGCACGCAGGCGGCGACGGCGTGCAGCAGGCAGTACTCCTTGGCGAGGTCGAACAGCTCGGCGGACTGCCCGTAGTCGCGGCCGAGTTCGGCGCGCAGGGCGAGGCACCGGCTGCGCAGGCCGCGGGCCCGGCCGAGGAGGTCCCCGGCGGTGTCGGCGGCGCGGGTGAGGCGGTCGCGCTCGTCGCCCTTGGCCTCCTCCGCGAGGCGGCGGAGGGCGGCGAGGGAGGCGGGTGCGGCGAGCAGGGCGTCGTCCCGGCCGCGGCTGTACAGCTCCTGGTCCCAGGGGCGGTAGAGCGGCAGCGGGGTGTCGAGGCCGTACAGGGTGCGGACGCGTTCCTCCGCGTCGGCGGCCGCGGCGGCGGGCGGCTCGACGGCGGCGGCGAGCAGGGCGTCCAGCTGGAGGGCGAGGTTCTTGAGGTTGACGACGGTGTTGCCGTCGGCGAAGTTGGCCACCAGGAGGTCGCGGAGCATCTTCTGGTGGATGCCGTAGTGCGGCAGGCCGCGGAGGTAGAAGCGGGCGCCGAGCACGATGTTGAGCTGCGACATGGTGCGTTCGAGCGTCGTCGGCACCAGGTACTTCGCCACCGACGACCACACGCTGGCCTGTTCCGGCACGAGCTGGAGGCTGCGGACCGCGCCGAGGCTGACCGCGTCGGCGACCATCAGGTCGGCGAAGCACTCGGCCAGCTGGCGCCGGGAGTACGGGATGTCGCTGACCGTGCGGCCGAAGATGACCCGGTGCTCGGTGAAGTCGAGGGTGACCCGCAGGGCGGTGTCGACGGCGGAGAGGGCGATGGAGCCGATGAGGGTCCGGGCGACCTGGGAGGTCTGCAGGGCGATCTCCAGGCCGGCGCCCTCGGCGCCGAGGCGGTTCGCCTCGGGCACGAAGACGCCGTCGACCCGGATGCCGCTCATGTCGAGGGCGCGCAGGCCGTGCAGCCGCTCGTTGGGCAGTTCCTCGACGGCGCCCGCCGGGGTGCGGCGCTTCTCCAGCAGGAGGATGGAGTATCCGGCGGGGCCGCCCGACTCCTTGGTGCGGGCGAAGACGGTGAGGCCGTCGGCGACGCGGGCGTTGCCGATCAGCCACTTCTCGCCGGTCAGCAGGTAGCCGCCGTCGACGCGTTCGGCGCGCATCTCGTTGCTGAGCACGTCGCTGCCGTGGTTGCGTTCGGACAGGCCCCAGGCGTAGCGGCTGCCCTGCTTCATGGCGTCGACGAGGTACTGCTTCTGCTCGTCGGTGCCGGCGATCCAGGCGGGCAGGAACGCCAGGCTGGTGATGATGAGGGCGGTGGCGGTGGTCGGGTCGCGGCGGGCGATGAGGCGCAGCAGGTTGAAGCCGGTCTCGACGTCGCCGGCCCGGCCGCCCTGCGCCTCGGGGATGTTGTACTCGTGCACCCCCCAGCGCTGCAGCAGGTTGACGAAGGCGTACGGGTACTCCTCGCGTTCGTCGTGGTCGAGGATCCGCTCGAACGGCATGCGGCTCGCCGGATCGTGCGGATCTCCCAGGTGGTTTTCCAACTCTGATGCGAGCCGTTCGAGTTCTGACTTCGACACCGGTCTCCTCCGGTCACGTGAGGGCAGGGGGCGGTCAGGCCAGCGCCGCGGGCGCGGCCGCGTACATCCGGCCCGCCGCGGTGAGGTCGAGCACGGTGTCGAGGGCCGGGGCGAGCAGCTCGGCCGCGCGGCGCGGCGGCCGGCCGTCGGCCCGGGCCAGCAGGTAGGCCAGGCAGGCGCCGAGCCAGCCGGCGGAGCCCGGCTTCTGCCCGTACAGCGGCAGGTGCCGGCTCGCCCACCACAGCTGCAGGCAGCAGGCCCCGGCCTGCAGCCAGGCGAACCGTTCGGCGAGGTCGACGAGTTCGTTGCCGGGCCGGGCCTGCTCCGCCTCGGCGGGCAGCGCGAGCAGGGCGGCGTGCAGCTGTTCGGCGAGGGCCGCGACCGCGGGTGCGCCGCCCTCCGCGAGGGCGGCCGCGGCGGGCGCCGCGACCGCACCGAGCGTGCCGGTCGGCAGGTCGCGGCCGCGCGCGTTGAGGTCGAGCCGGGCCGGGTCGTACGGCGGCAGCGGCGCGTCGAGCGCGAAGACCGCCCGGGCGCGGTCGTCGTCCGCCGTCACCGTCCCCGCCCGTGCCAGGGCGGGCAGTTGGCCGCTGAACGACCGCAGGTTGGCGAGCGTGCTGGTGTCGACCACGCGCACCAGGGCGGCGTCGCGCTGCAGCTTCTGGAAGAGGCCGCCGCCCGGGCCCTCGGCCCGCAGCACCGCCCGGGTCGCCAGCGTCGCGCCGCAGCGGGCGACGGCGTCCTCGACGGCCTCCGCGACGACGTGCTTCGCCGCGCAGCCCCAGACGCTGAACTGCTCGGGCGCCGCGTGGATGCCGCGGGCCGCGGCCAGCGCCACCGCGTCGGCGGCGAGCAGCGCGGCCGACGCCACCGCCAGCTCCCGCCGCTGGTACGGGGTGTCCAGGAGGACGGCCCTCCCGGTACGGCGTCCGGCGGCGAAGCCGAGGGTGAGGCGCAGCGCGGTGTCGGCGCAGCCGAGGCTGCCCGCGGTGGACATCAGCCGCACCACCTGCTGCGCCTTGACCGCCACCTCCAGCGCCTCGCCGGGCCGGCCCACGACCTGCTCCGCGGCGACCGGCAGGCGGTCGAAGCGCAGGTGCGCGAAGTCGATGCCGCGCATGCCGCCCGTGGGCACGGGCGCGCCGCGGTCCAGGCCCGGCCCGGCGGTGGCGAGGTCGAGCAGCACGGCGGTGAACGCCCCCGGCCCGCGCTCGCCGGTGCGGGCGACGACGTACGCGGCGTCGCACCGCTGCCCGAGGCCGACCATCCACTTCTCGCCGGTCAGCAGGTGGCCGCCGCCCGCCGGATCGGGCACCAGGCGGGTCGTGTTGGCCAGCAGGTCGCTGCCGTGCTCGGCCTCCGACAGGGCGAACGCCACCGCGCCGCCCGCCCGCAGCAGTCCGGCGACCTGCGCCTGCTGCGCGGCGGACCCGTGCAGGCGTACGCAGGTGGCGGCGGTGACGGAGAACATCGTCGCCGGCATCGCGTTGAGGTCGCGGCGGGCCGCGGCCCGCACGAGGAGCAGGCTGCGGTCGAAGGAGGCGAAGGTGCCGCCCATCCCGGCCGGCAGGTAGTCGAGGTGGAAGCCGGCCGAGCGGAGCGCCGCGGCCAGGTCGTCGGGGTAGGCGCCGGCGTCGTCGCGGCGGGCCGCGGCGGCGAAGCCGTACGGGTTGGCGGGGTCGTCGGCGGGGCCGAGCCGCTGCTCCAGCTGCTCGGCGGGCGCCGCCAGCCGGTCGAGGACGTCGGTCATCTCGCCCCCTCCAGGGAGCCGACCGACGACTCCAGCGGCACCGGCCGGTAGTCGGCCGCGGCGGCGGGCACGTGCACGCCCGCCGTGCGGAGCTGCGCCAGCCGGGTGTGGAACGCCGCGCCGCGCATCAGGTGGTGCGCGACCTCGGCGACGCGCCGGCTGCCGGGCGCCTTGAGGTAGCTGGCGGTCACCCAGTCGTTGAAGCTGCCCATCGCCGGGCCGCACCAGATCTGGTAGTCGAGCGTGCGGTCGGGGTCGCCGACGGTCGCCCAGCGCGAGGACATCCCGAGGTACCAGCGGAAGACCAGTGCCATCCGCCGCTTCGGGTTGTCCGCGGCCCGGGCGAGCTGCGCGGGGTCGCGGCGCTCGAAGTAGCCGACGCACTCGTCCCACACGTCGGCCAGCGGCCGCCGGAACACCTGCGCCTCCAGCCGGGCCCGCTCCCCCTCGGGCAGCGCCTCCAGGCCGTCGTAGGCCTGGTAGAGCTCGTACAGCTTCTTGGCCCGCATCGGGAAGAGCGTGCCCTTCTTCAGCACCTGCAGCTCGACGCCGAGCTCGAACATGTCGGCGGCCGGCGCCATCTCGAAGTCGGCGATGCCGGCCTCGGCGAGCAGCGTCTTCGTCGCCCGGGACGCCCCGGACTCCACGCACGACTGGTTGACCGAGCCGGTGACGACGTACGCGGCGCCCATCGCGAACGCCGCGGCGAGGGCGAGCGGCGTGCCGAGCCCGCCCGCCGCACCGACCCGGATCGGCACCGGGTAGCGGTGCTCGCGCTGCACGGTGTCGCGCAGCCGCAGGATGCTCGGCAGCAGCGCGGGCAGCGGACGGCGGTCGGTGTGGCCGCCGGAGTCGGCCTCCACCGTGATGTCGTCGGCCATCGGCACGTACTTCGCGAGGTCGGCCTGGAGCGGGGTGATCAGGCCCTGCTCCAGCAGGGCGCTGACGGTGGCGGCCGGGGCGGGCCGCATGAACCGCTCGGCGGTCTCGGTGCGGGAGATCTTGGCGATCACCCGGTGCTCGGCGACGGCCTGGCCGTCCGGGCCCTGCCGCAGGCCGGCCAGCCGGTAGCGCACGACGTGCGGGCTCAGCGCCATGAACGCGGACGCCTCGACGCAGCGCACGCCGTGCCGCAGGAAGAGTTCGACGGCCTCCCGCTCCAGCCGCTCCTCGCTGGGGCTGTGGATGAGGTTGACGGCGAACGGCCGGCCGGGGATCTCCGCCGCGAACCGGGCGAGCGCCTTCTCGATGGTCTCCGGCAGCAGTCCGGCCGCGCCGAACGAGCCGAGGTATCCCTCGCGGGCGAGGGCGATGACCATGTCGGCGGAGGCGATGCCGCCCGCCATGGCCCCGGCGAGGTAGGGCTGGCACACGCCGTGCGCGGCCAGGAACGCGGCCGAGCCGAGCCGCTGCGGGACCAGCGGCGGGGCCGCCGCGCGCCGGGGGCGGGCCGGCGGGCGGCCGCCCCCGGGGGCGGCCCCCCCCCCGGGGGCGGCGGCCCTGCCCGGCGGGGGGCGG
>NZ_BPRL01000008.1:0-23698 GCF_045862635.1 Kitasatospora sp. NE20-6 | reverse complement strand
CCCGCCCGGGCCCGGGGGGGCCCCCGGGGGGGGGCCGGCGGGGGCGGGGGCAGGCCCTGCTCGCGGCCGCCGGAGGGTACGGCCCGACCGCCGGCGGCGGCGCCGATGCCCTGCGGGGTGCGGACGACGAAGCAGGGGCGCTCCAGATCGGCCAGGGCCTGGTAGATCCCGGCCGGGTCGGTGCTGGGGTACTGCTCGCCCTGCCAGAGCAGTGGTGTCTGGGGGTGGTTCATAGGGTTCCGTCTCCTCGGGCGGGCGGGTCAGGCGGTGGCGGACTGCGACCGGACCTCGACGGCCACACCGGTGAGCTCGTAGATCCGCAGGCCGGGCTTCCACAGGTCGGCGTCGGCGATCACGACGACCCGCCCGTCCTCGCGGCGCACCTCGCGGACGTGCACGTCGAAGCGGAGCTCCTCGTCGTGGCGCAGGATCTGGCCGCGGTACTTCCAGGCCATCTCGACGTCGGTGGCGGGCGCGAAGTGCGGGCGGTCCAGGCCGTCGGCGAGGCCCTGCTCCAGCACGTACAGCCGCAGGGCCTGGAGGACGGCCTCGACGCCGAGCGAGCCGGGCATGACCGGGTCGCGGTGGAAGTGGCAGTCGAAGTACCACTCGTCGGGCCGTACTTCACGGTGGCCGTGCAGGTAGCCGAGGCCGTGCCGGCCGCCGTCGGCGACCAGGTCGACCCGGTCGACGAGGTGGAAGTGGCCGCCCGGCAGGTGCAGCATGCCGCCCGACGGGTCGGTGAACACGTCGGCGTCGGCGGGGAGTTCGATGCGGCGGACCCGGTCGGCGGCGGGCTTCTCCTGCTCGATCCACGGGGCGAGGTACCGGCCCGCGTCCAGGCCCGCCTGGTTGGCGAGCGCCGCCTCGCTGAAGTACCCGAAGAGCGACTCGCCGACGTAGAACACCTCGCCGTCGGCGGAGAGTTCGTAGCTGAACTTCTGCAGCACCGCGCCGTGCACGGCGCTGGTCATCAGCAGCTTCGAGTGGTGGCGGACGGTCTTCCCGCGCAGGTCGAGGTCCTTGACGAGGGTGGCCTGCCCGTCGAGGTTGCGGATGGCGTACTCGGTGTCCGGCTGCTTGAGGGTGGCGCCCAGGTAGTAGCCGAGCAGGATCGCGGCCTGCAGCGAGGTCTCCATGTGCACGCAGTTCGGCATGTGCGGGTGCGCGTTCTGCGTGTAGTACCAGGCGTCGGCCGGGGAGTCGTACTCGGTGACCATCTCGGAGCCCGGGCCGAGGTCGCCGCGGGTGCCGGTGAGCGACATGATGCGGTCGACGAACTGGAAGTCCCCGTTGGGGATGTAGGGCGCCCGGTGGTCGTGGTAGACGTCGAACTCGGGGCCCATGGCCGTGCCCAGGTCGCCCTTGGCGGCGTGCGCGAGGTGCAGTTCGTTGATCATGGCGGGCTCGCCGGAGCGGTTGCGCCGGCCGAGGAAGGCCGGCACGCCGCCCTTCTCCGGACGGTACGGGGTGCCCTCCTTCTCCCGGATCTGGATGCCGAAGTTGCGCATCCGGATGACCGGCTTGTCGCCGAGGTACACCAGCACGTCGGCGATCACCGAGGGCCGCGGGAGGAGGGTCAGCTCCATCACCTCGATCTCGTACCGGATCTCCCGGTGCGCCGGGGTGATCTGGCCGCGCACCTGCACCTCGGTCTGCAGGCCGACGATGGTCTGGAAGCGGGCGTCGGGCAGCACCAGGTGCAGGCCCTGGTGCAGCAGGTACGTCTGCAGCGCCTGCACGGCGCCCTCGGCGACCATCGATCCGGCGAGCACCGGGTCGTCCGGGAAGTGGCACTCGAAGTACCAGGCGTCGGGCTGCAGCTGCTTGGTGGCGGTGAGCGCGCCGAGCCCCCGGGGGCCGCCGGTGCGGTCGATCCGCAGCTCGTCGATCATGCGCAGCCGGGCGTCCGGCAGGCGCAGTGCCGGGTTGAGGCCCGGGTCCTGCGCGTGCTCGGGGCCGAAGACCTCGCCGGGGCGGCCCTGGGCGAGGAGTTCGAGGTCGGCGGCGGTGAGGTGGTCCTTCGCCGTCCGCGCGAGCGGCTTGAACCACGTCTTCGTCAGGGCCTCGCGGGCGGCCCGCTCCTTCGCGGTGACGACGACGCCGAGCGGGGTGTCGAGCTCGGCCTGGCTGAAGAACCCCGCGGAGGCGTCCTTGAGTTCGAGGATCAGCTCGCCGTCGGCGTAGCAGAGGTAGCTGAAGAAGAAGAGCGTGGTGTCGCCCTGGGTGACGAACCGGTTGATGGAGATGTCGTAGCGCAGGGTCTGCCCGGCCCGCGGGAGGTCGCCGTGGAAGACCAGCGTGGAGTCGAGCAGCCGGTAGACCCGCTCGCCCTTGTTGCGGAAGTCGATGCCGAGGTAGCTGATCAGCAGCAGGTCGCACTGCCCGGCCTCGATGGCGACCGCCGGCGGCACCCCGCCGTCGACCGTGTACCAGGCGTCCTCGGGCACGTCGTACTCGGTGCGGATGAACGACGGCTTGTAGACACCGGTCTCGGCCCGCAGGTCGGTGACCCGGGTGACGAAGTGGTACGGCGGCGCGGGCAGCCGCACCCGCTTCGCGTAGCCGTCGATCTCGGCGAACGCCGGGCCGAAGACGTCGGCGAGGCGGCCGGTGGCGAAGGCCAGCAGGTCGGCCTCGTCCCAGATGACGCCCGGGCGCCCGGCCGGGACGGCCGGCCCGGACACCACCGGCGGCGCGGGCGGCAGGGCGGGCACGGCGGCGGGGGCCGGCACGGACGCGGCAGCGGGGGCCGGCCGGGGCGCGGCCTCGACGACCAGCGGCGGCTGCGGGGCCGGCGGGGCCACCGGCAGCACCTCGGCGGGCGGCGCCGCCAGCAGCGCCTCGGTCCGGGCGAGCGTGCTGTCCTGCAGCACCCGCTGGGTCTCCATCACCACCGAGTGGGTGGCCATGAGCTGCTCGCGCAGCTCCCGCACGAGGTCCTGCGGGCCGTACCCGCCGGGCACCGGGGCGGTGGGACGGGCCGCCGCGGGCACGGCAAGTGCAGCGCCGGGCACGGTAGGTGCGGCGGCGGGCGGCAGGGCGGGCGCCTGCGGGGGCCCGGCGGGGGCCGCCGGCTCGCTCCACGGCAGGAAGGAGATCGGCTCGCCGTCGAAGGCGATGACCTCGGGGTCGGCGAGGGTCGGGTCGGCGGGCATCAGGTCCTCCGGGGAGAGGGGGGCGGCGGATCCGGGAGGGGCGGGCGGCAGCGGACGCCGGTCCGCCGGCCCCCCTCCGCCGGAGTGGTGCACCGGGGCGGCGGCCGCGACGGCGGTGAGCACCGGCTCCGTCAGCTGCGCGGCCGACGCGGTGCCCGGCAGGCCGCCGGCCGCTGCGACGGGCCCGGCCTGGGCGGCTGCCGCGAGCAGGTCGGCGGTGCCGGCCGCGATCCGGCCGGGCACCGAGGCCCCGCCGCCGACCGGGAAGAGCATCCGCCGGCGGGCCGCCGGTGCCGGGGCGGGGCCGAGCAGCCCCGCGAGGTCGAGCGGCACGCCGTGCGCGACGAGCCGGGCGGCCAGCTGCGCCACCGACCGGGCCGCGGGAACACCGCGGCGGTCGACGGACACCGCGACGTGCGCGGCGTCGCCGAGCGTCTCGCGCACCCAGCGGGTGCAGGTGGCGCCCGGACCGACCTCGACGAAGTAGCGGAAGCCCCGGTCGTACGCCTCCCGGACGAGCCGCGGGAAGTCGATCGTGGAGCGCAGCGTGTGGGCGATCCGGCCGGCGATCTCGGCCCGGTCGGAGGTGCCGACCGGCCCGTAGTCGTAGGCGCTGAGCAGTTCCAGGCCGCCGGGTGAGCCGGTCTCGTGGTCGTTGAGCTCGGCGAGGCCGGCGAGTTCGCCGTCGACGACCGGGCAGTGCATGACGCCGTTGACGGGCGAGCGGGCCGCCGGGCGGCCCAGCTCCTCGATCAGGGCGCGGCACTGGGCCGGGTCGCCGGCGACGACGAGCTCGCCGGGCGTGTTGACGTGGGTGAGGAACACCCGGTCGTACCGGACGAGCGCGGCCCGGACGGACTCCGCGTCGGCCAGCAGCACGTGGCCCGCCCAGACCGCGGAGTCCGGGGTGTCCGCGGGCAGGTCCCACAGCTCGCGCACGGTCGTGCGGGCGCCGTTGAGGCGGTGCCGGAAGAGCGGGGTCCCGCTGATCCGGTCGTCGCGGCGGGCGGCCCGCTGCCAGCCGCCGGTGGCGAACAGCATGCTGGACTCGCCCAGGCTGTAGCCGAACGCGCCGTGCGCACGGACCCCGAGCAGGTCGCGCACCAGGTCGGTGTGGAGGATCGCGAACGTGGTGCCGGTGGCCAGCATGAACGGCAGGTCGTCGGCGAGTTCGGCCTCCAGCGCCATGAGGTCGCGGCGCCCCGGGGTGACCTGGGTGCGCGGGTGGAGCCGTGCCGCACGGAACGTCGCGTCCGGGTGCTCCACCTCGGCCTCGAAGCGCTCCAGCAGCCCGGGGAACGCCCGGAACAGGTCGCGGCCCAGCCCCGGGTACGAGTTGACCGCGCCCGGGTAGACCAGCGCCACCTTGGCGTCCGGGCCGATCGGCGCGGGCGTGAAGCAGCTGCCCGCCGGCGTCGCCCAGTCCTCGCCGCGCTCCCACGCGCCGGGCACGTCCTTGGCGGCGAGGGCGAGCTGACGGCCGAGCTCGTCGGCGTCGCGGCCCACCAGCACCACCCTCGGCACGCCGGTCGGCAGCACGGCGGCGGCCTCCCGGGCGAGCCCGTACGGGTCGGCGCCGTCGGCGAGGAGGCCGCGGTGCCGTTCGACGGCGGCGAGCAGCGCGGCCGGGTCGGCTGCGCCCAGGGCGAGCAGTGCGGGGCCGCCGGCGCGCTGCCAGTCGCGCTCCTCGCGGGCCCCCGCCGTGTGCGCGGCCGACACGACGAGCAGGCCGTGCGCGCCGCCGTCGCCGATGAACGAGACGGCCGCGCACCGGCGTCCGGTGCGCTCGGTGCGCAGCCAGGGCCGGGACGTGTCGGGCAGGTGGCAGCCGGTGGCGGCGAGCCGCTCCGCGTGCGCGGCGGACGGCCGCTGCCAGCCGGGCACGCCCGGCACGTAGCCGTGGTGCACGGCGAGGACGGCGCGCAGCAGCCCGGCCATCGCGGCGGCGCCCTGGGCGTCGCCGGTCTGCGCCGTGGCGCTGCCGAGGGCGGGGCCCGGCGTGCCGGCCGGGTGCAGGGCCGCGAGGGCGGCGAGCTCGGCGGTGTCGTGGGCGGCGGTGCCCGCGGCGTACGCCTCCAGGTAGCCGATGTCGGCGGCGGTGATCCCGGCGTCGGCGTGCGCCTGTGCGGCGGCCGCGGTGAGCGCGGCGGGGTCGGCCCCGGGCAGGGCGCCGTCGACGGCCTCGGCGTACCGCACGGCGACGGCGTCGAGCCGGGCGTACGCGGGACGGGTGCCCTCGCCGGACCGGGTCAGGACGACCGCCCCGGCGCCCTCGCCGATCCGCCATCCCTCGGTGCCGTCGCCGAAGGCGAGGCCGGGGCCGTCGGCGGGGGCGCCGTCGGCGGCGGTGCGGCGCAGCAGGTTCTCGGGCGAGCCGGCCAGGTCGACGGCGCCGACGAGGACGGCCTCGACGGTGTCGTCCAGGAGCAGCAGCCGGGCGGTCTCCAGGGCCTGGGCCGTGCCGGCGCCCTCGGCGGAGACGGTGAACGACGGCCCGGTGAGGTTCCACAGCGAGGAGATGCGGCTGGCCATGATGTTGCCGATGTAGCTGAGCACCTCGTTGGCGACGATCGGCTCGTGCACGCCGTCACGGGCGAGGGCGGTGAGCCGGGTGCGCTGCTCGTCCGTGAGGGTGGTGCCGGCGAGGAGTTCGCGGACGTACCCGCCGATGCGGTGGCGGGCGAGGTGGAGGTGCGCGGACGGCTCGATCTCCATGGCGACGACGACGCCGACCCGGCGGGCCGCGGGCGCGGACTGCCCGGGGGCGGGGTCGCGGCGGTAGCCGGCGTCGGTGAGGGCCTCGTCGGCGACCTTCGACATGAGGGCGTGCTGCAGGTTGTAGTTGCGCAGGTCGGCGGGCGGGATGCGCTGGTCGACGGGGTCGAGCCCGGCGGTGTCGACGAACGCGCCGACCGGCCGGGAGCCGGGGCCGATCCCGGCGTCGGCGAGGGCGCCCTCGGCGGTCTCCTCCAGGCCGCGCCAGCGGCGTTCGGGCAGCGGGCGGAAGGCGTCCAGGCCGTCGTGCAGGGCCCGCTCGTACGCGGTGACGGAGTCGAACGCGCCGAAGTGCGCGCCGAGGCCGACGATGTCGAGGGCGGGCAGGGCGGTGCGCGGGGCGCCGGTGCCGGCAGCCGCCGCAGGGTCGGCAGGGACGGCGGGGACGGCGTCGGAGAGCACCACGTGCGCATTGGTGCCGCCGAAGCCGAACGCCGAGACGGCGGCCCGGCGGGCCCCCGGGGCCGCGGGCCACTCCCGGCCGGTGCGGACGAGCGCGGCGGCGGCCGCCCCCTGCGGTCCGGCGACGGGCTCGGTCACACCGATCGTCGGCGGCAGGTGGCCGTGCTCCATCGCCAGCACCACCTTGAGCATGCTGCTCAGCCCGGCGACGGTCAGCAGGTGCCCGATGTTGCCCTTCACCGAGCCGAGCAGCGGCAGCGCGCCGTGCGGGCCGAAGAATTCGGCGACCGAGCCGGCCTCGGTGGTGTCGCCGATGGGGGTGCCGGTGGCGTGGCACTCCAGGTAGTCGACGTCGGCGGGCGAGACGCCGGCGGCGTCGTAGGCGAGCCGGTAGGCGCGGTGCTGCCCGGCCGCGTTGGGCACCAGGAGGTGCCGTCCGCCACCGTCGTTGGAGAGGCCGATGCCCTCGATGACGGCGTGGATGCGGTCGCCGTCGCGCTGGGCGTCGGCGAGCCGCCGGACGGCCAGCATGCCGGCGCCCTGGCCGGTGAGGATGCCCGCCGAGCGGGCGTCGAACGGCTGGCTGAAGCCGTTCTCCGGGTAGGCGTGCAGGTCGGAGAAGCTGAGGTGGATGAGTGTCGGGTCGGGGGCGCACACGCCGCCGGCGAGCACCAGGTCGGCCTGGCCGGTGGCGAGGTGGTCGCAGGCCAGCTTCAGCGCGTACAGCGCGGAGGAGCAGGCCGCGTCGAGCGCGTACCGCGGGCCGCCCAGGCCGAGGGCGGCGCCGACGATCCGGGCGGGGGCGCCGCTGACGTGCGCGTCGGCGGCGTCGCGGGCGGGGGCGGGCCGGTACGGCGGCACGGCCACGCCGCCGCGGCGCAGCCCGTCCGCGACGGCCTGCTCGATCAGCGGCAGGCTGATCCCGGCCGAACCCGGCGTCGGGAAGGAGTAGTTGCCCAGCACCAGGCCGGTGCGGGCGAGCAGTTCGGGCCGGTCGAGGTGGCCGGAGCTGCGCAGTGCCTCGCGGGCCACGTGCAGCGACCAGTGGAAGACCCGGTCCAGCCCGGCGAGCCGGTCGGCGGCCAGGCGGTAGCCGGTGGGGTCGAACGCGAAGTCGCGGACGAACCCGCCGCGGGTGCAGGTGATGCGGTGCTGCGGGTCGAGGTCACCGGGGTCGGCGGGAGGTCCGAAGACCTCCGGGCCGCCCTCGGTGCGGCTGTCGGTGCCGGTGCTGAGGTTGTGCCAGAACTGCTCCGGGGTCTCGGCGCCCGGGAACAGGCAGGAAAGGCCGACGACGGCGTACGTGCTCATGGAAGCTGTGGTCCCTCCGGTCTGCGGGGCGGTCCGGCCGGCCGTACGGTGACGGCCGGCCGGACCTGCCGGGTCGGGTGCGTCAGCTGCTGACGAACTTGGCGGCCAGCTGCGGCGTGGACACGAGGCTGACGCCGCTCAGCCGGGCGAGGACCCGTCCGCCGCGGCCGACCGCGGTGACGGTCAGGCTCGCCGAGGTGCCGTTCACCGCGGCGGGTTCGACCACGGCGAGGAACGTCTCGCCGTCGGCCGGCGCCTGGTGCAGCTCGGCCCGGGCGACCGAGAGCGGCAGGCTCGCCGTCGCACGGAAGAGCCGCATCCACACCAGGCCCGCCTGCAGCAGCAGGTCGGTGGCGCCGGGCCGGTAGAGCCGGCCCCCGTACGCGCCCGCGGCGGTGGGCGGTTCGGCGAGCGCGCACTCCAGCACGAGCCGGCTCTCGTCCTCGGCGAGGATGCGGCGCACGCCCTGCAGCGCGGCGCCGTGGAAGAGCGTGCCGTCGGTGTAGAGGCCGCTCGCGTCGCGGCCGCCGCCCGCGGCGGGCAGGCCCGCCAGCACCGGGTGGTTGAGCTCCGACGCCGGGTCGGCGCCCAGCACGACGGTCGCCGCGTAGTGCGGGCGGACGGTGCCGTCCGCGGCGACCGAGCGGATCACCACCTCCGTGGTGGCCCGGTCGCCGGCCGGGGTGGCCGCCAGCTGCAGCCGCTCGGGCCGGGTGTCGTCGAACAGCACGCCCTTGTGCACGGCGAAGTCGCGCACCTGGCGGACCGTTCCGCCGCCGAGGCGCTCCACCGCGCCGACCGCCCAGCCGAGCGCCAGCGCCGCGGGCAGCACCGGCACCCCGCCGATCACGTGGTCGGCGACGATCGGCTCGGCGGCGAGCGGCGCCACCTCGCGCTCCAGCACGGAGGCGGTCTGCGGCGCGGACGGCGTGCGCACCGACAGCGGCGTCGTCGGGCCGAGCACGGTGACCGTGTCGTGGCCCCGCCCGGCGGCGAACTGGCCGGTGAACAGCGCCGCCCCGGCCTCCACCGGGATCAGCGTGATGCCGCGCTCCTGGAAGACCGCCTTGATCTGCGGCGACACCATGCCGCTGTCCCACGCACCCCAGTTCAGCGAGGAGACCCGGGCCTGCGGGTGGCGCCGCTTGAACGAACCCGCCCAGGCGTTCAGCACCTCGTTGGCCATCGCGTAGTCCGACTGCCCCTGGTTGCCGAAGAACCCGGCCACCGACGAGAACAGCACCACGTGCCGCAGCCGCTCGGCCGGCAGCGCGTCGACCACCGCCCGCAGCCCGGCGAGCTTCGGCGCGAACACCCGCTCGACCTCCGACGCCCGCTTGTTGGCGATCAGCTGGTCCGCCAGCACCCCGGCCCCGTGCACCACACCGGTGACCCGGTCGGCGTACGGCGCGAGCGCGGCCGTCGTGGCCGCGGCGTCCGTGATGTCGACCGCCAGGTACTCGGCGGCGGACCCGGCCGCCCGCAGCTCCTCCAGCGTGCCCCGCACCTCCCGCTCGCCCACCACGGCCTGGTAGAGCTGCTCCACCCGCTTCGGGGTGGGCTTCTCGCCCGCGGCCCTGAGGTGTGCGACCGCCGCGGCCTTGAGCTCCGCCGTGCCGCTCACCCCGGCCGCCCAGGCCGGCTCGTCGCCGAGCGCCGTACGGCCGAGCAGCAGGAACCCGGGACGGTACGCGGCGGCCAGGCCGGCCACGCAGCGGGCGGTGATGCCCCGCCCGCCGCCGGTCACGACGATCAGGTCGTCGGGGCCGGGCTCCGGCACCGCCGTGTCCGTGGCGGCGGCGAGCCCGGTCGGTGCCTCGCCGAGGGTCAGGGCGACCCGGCGGCCGCCGTCCAGGCCCACCTGCACGGGCTCGGCGACCGCGTCGTGGATCTCCGTGAGCAGCAGGTCCGCGGCAGCCCGGTCGGTCACCGCGGGCGCCAGGTCGACGGCCCGGCAGAAGAGTTCGGGAGCCTCCACCGCGAGCGTCTTGACCAGCCCGCCGTAGCCGCCGGACGGCACGAGGTCCTCGGCCACACCCGTCAGGCCGAACACGCCGTCCAGCCGGGTGACGGTGACGAAACCGGCCCGCCCGGCGGCAGCCGCCCGGGTCAGCGGCTCCACCAGGTGCTTGGCGACCAGCAGCGCGGACGAGAGCCGGCGGACGCCGTCCGCCCAGTCCGTGTCGGTGCGCGTCGCGAAGGTGACGGCCAGGGCGAGCGGGCGGGCGAGGAACTGCTCGGCCCGCTCGGCGAGTTCGGTCACGCCCCAGCCGGTGAGCGCGAAGTCCTCGGTGCCGTCCACGGTGCGGGTGACGGACGGCAGGCGCAGCACCCGGACGTGCCAGCCACGCGCCAGCAGCCGCTCGGCGACCAGCGGCACCAGCGCGCCGCCGTCGTCCACCAGCAGGGCGCCGGACCCGGCCGGGTAGGCGTCCACCAGCGTGTCGGGGAGGGGGAGTTCGGCGAGCGCGGCCTGCGCCCGGCCGATCGCGCCGACGGGCGGCGCGGGCTCCGTCCGCGGCGCGGTGGCGGCGGCCGGTACGGCAGGGGTGGCAGGGATGGCGGCCGGCGCGGCGGCGGTCGCGGCGGGGGCCACCGGGGCAGCCGGGGCCGGACCGGCGACGGTGCCGGTCATGAAGTCCACGATCTGCCCGAGGGTACGCAGTTCACCCAACTGCTCCGGGCCGACCGGCACATCACTCGGGAACTGCTCCGACAGCACACCCAGGATCTCGACCCGCTTGATCGAATCGATCCCCAGATCCGCCTCCACGTCCATGCCCAGTTCGAGCATCTCCGCCGGATACCCCGTCTTCTGCGCCACCACCGCCAACAACGCGGCAGCCACCTGCTCCGCCGACACCACAACCGCAGCAACCGCAGCCGCAGCAACCGCAGCCGCAGCAACCGGAGCGGACGGAACCGACGGGGCAGCCACCGGAGCAGCCACCCCGACCATGAAGTCCACGATCTGCCCGAGCGTCCTCAGCTCACCCAACTGCTCAGGACCCACCGGCACATCACTCGGGAACTGCTCCGACAGCACACCCAGGATCTCGACCCGCTTGATCGAATCGATCCCCAGATCCGCCTCCACGTCCATGCCCAGTTCGAGCATCTCCGCCGGATACCCCGTCTTCTGCGCCACCACCGCCAACAACGCGGCAGCCACCTGCTCCGCCGACACCACAACCGCAGCAACCGCAGCGGACGGAGCGGACGGAACCGACGGGGCAGCCACCGGAGCAGCCACCCCGACCATGAAGTCCACGATCTGCCCGAGCGTCCTCAGCTCACCCAACTGCTCCGGACCCACCGGCACATCACTCGGGAACTGCTCCGACAGCACACCCAGGATCTCGACCCGCTTGATCGAATCGATCCCCAGATCCGCCTCCACGTCCATGCCCAGTTCGAGCATCTCCGCCGGATACCCCGTCTTCTGCGCCACCACCGCCAACAACGCAGCAGCCACCTGCTCCGCCGACACCACAACCGCAGCCGCAGCAACCGGAACGGACGGAGCCTGGACGGCAGGGGCCTGCACGGCAGGCGCGGGCACCGCGGGAGCGGGAGCGGCCGGAACCGGCGCGGCAGGCAGGGCCGGCAGCGGCGCGGCCTCGGCGATCGGCACGGGCGCCGGGGCGGCGGCGGGCGCGGCCGCGGCCGCAGGGGCGGGCGCGGCCAGGTACGCGGCCGGCGCCGACGGGGCGGGGCCGGAGCCACTGCCGCCGCCGAGCTCCAGCGAGGCGAGGTCGCGCAGGATCTCGTTGGCCCGCAGGTGGGTCCTGCCGATGGCGAGCCCGTGCTCCTTCACGGCGGTGACGCCGGCGAGCACGTCGTCGACCCGGCCCTGGCCGGCCGCGTTCTCCAGCAGCCCGGTGAGCCGCTGTGCGCTCTGCAGCTGGCCGTTCAGGTAGTCGTCGTGCAGGGCCAGGTGGTCGGCGATGAGTTCGGGCAGCCGGTCGGGGGCTGCACCGGCGGCGGGGTCGTGGTCCACGGGTTCGTTCTCCTGAACGGCGGGCCGGTAGGCCGGGACGGGTTCCACGGCGGTGGGCGCCGCAGGGACGGGTGCCGGCGCCTGCACGGGCACCGGCACGGGCAGCACGGGGGCGGTGGCGGGCACCGGCAGGGAGGCGGTGGCGGCGGGGACCAGCGCGGGCGGCGGCGTCGGGGCGGCCACCCGGTAGCCGTTCTCCAGCGCCTCCCGGTAGGCGGTCTTCCGCGCGTCGGAGACGTGGTTGATGCCGTTGAGCATGACCGTCATGCCCTTGCCGGCCTCGGCCGCCGGGGCGGCCGCCACGTAGCGGTCGGCGACCGCCAGCGGGAGTCCGAGGACGGCGAGCCGGGCGACGGCGCGCTTGAGGGCGAGGTCGGCGTCGGCGCCGGGGCCGCCGTCGAGGCGTACGGCGTGGTGCGGCCGGTCGCCGAGGATGCGCCCGACGAGCTGGGTGAGCACGCCCTTGGGGCCGAACTCGACGAACGTGCGGAACCCGGCCGCGTACATCTCCTCGACGCGGTCGGCGAAGTGCACCGGGTTGACGAGCTGCTCGGCGAGCAGGACGGCGTTGGCGGCCGGGTCGTCGCCGTACGCGGCGCCGGGGGTGTTGGCGTAGACGGGCTGCGCGGGCGGGCGGACCTCGATCCGGTCGACGGCGGTGCGGAAGGCCTCCACGGCGTGCCCGACGAACGGGGTGTGGAAGGCGGCCGACACCGGCAGGCGGCTGATCCGCAGGCCGGAGGTGCTCGCCGAGGCGACCAGGCGCTCGACGGCCCCGGTCGGCCCGCCGAGCACGGTCTGGTCGGCGGCGTTGCGGTTGCAGACCACCAGTTCCGGGTGCCGGGTGAGGAGTTCGGCGATCGTGGGCGCGTCGGCGGTGACGGCGGCCATGGCGCCGGCGTCGAAACCCGGGTCGGCGGGCGGCGCCATGGCGGCGCCGCGGGCGCGGGCGAGGGCGAAGTACGCGTCGTCGGTGAGGGCACCGGCGGCCCAGAGGGCGGTCAGTTCGCCGAAGCTGTGGCCGAGGTGGCCGTCGGCGGCGAAGCCGAGCTCGCGCAGGTACCGGTGCTGTCCGGCCGCGAGCGCGCCGATGGCGGGCTGCGCGTACTCGGTGCGGCGCAGCGACTCCTCCTGGGCCTGTCGGCCTTCGGTGGTGAACGCCGGTGCGGGGAAGGCGATGCGGGAGAGCGGCTCGGCGCCGTCGAACTCGCGGTTGGCGCGGTCGAAGGCGGCGCGCAGCGGGGGCAGGGCGAGGACCGCCCGGTGGCCGGGGTTGACGTACTGGCTGCCCTGGCCGGCGTAGAGGGCTCCGACCTTGCCGAGGTCGGCGGCGGTGCGGCGGTACCAGAGGCCGCGGGGGTGGGCCCAGTCGGCGGCGTCGGGCTCGGCGCGCAGTTCCTGGGCGGCGAGGGCGCGGAGGTCGGCGAGTTCGGCGTCGCCGCGGGCGGCGAGGGCGAGGCGGGCGTGCCCGGCGGGGGCCGGTCCGGTGGAGGCGGGTGCGCCGTCGGCGAGCAGGGTGGCGAGGGCGGCCGGGTCGGCGGCGTGCCAGAGGTGCACCCGGGCGACGGGGAACATCACCTGGAGGTCGTCGCCGTCGCCGTGCTCCTCCAGCACGAAGTGGAAGTTGGTGCCGCCGAAGCCGAACGAGGAGATCGCGGCGCGGCGTTCGGTGCGGCGCGGGTCCTTGATCCAGGGACGGCTCTCGGTGTTGACGTAGAACGGGCCGGTGGCGAAGTCGATGGCGGGGTTGGGCTCGTCGACGTTGATGGTGGGCGGCAGCACCTTGTGGTGGAGCGCGAGCGCGAGCTTGATCATGCCGGCGGCGCCGGCCGCGGCCTTGGTGTGCCCGATCTGCGACTTCACGCTGCCGACGGCGGCGTACTGCCGTTCGCCGGTCGTCTCGGCGACGACGGCGGCGAGCGCGGAGAGTTCGGTGGCGTCGCCGACGGCGGTGCCGGTGCCGTGCGCCTCGAAGAGTTCGACGCTGTCGGGGCTGCAGCGGGCGTCCTCGTACGCGCGGCGCAGGGCGACCATCTGGCCCTCCTTGCGCGGGGCGTAGATGGACTTGAAGCGGCCGTCGCTGGAGGAGCCGATGCCGCGGATGACGGCGTAGATGTCGTTGCCGTCGCGTTCGGCGTCGGCGAGGCGGCGGAGGGCGAACATGCCGATGCCCTCGCCGATGAGGGTGCCGTCGGCGTCCTTGTCGAACGGGCGGATCCGGCCGGCCTTGGAGAAGGCGGGGGTCTTGCTGAAGCAGAGGTACATGAAGATCGTGTTCTCGGCGTCGCAGCCGCCCGCGATCATCGTGTCGGCGCGGTGTTCGAGGAGTTCGCTGACGGCGGCCTTGGTGGCGGCGAGCGAGCTGGCGCAGGCGGCGTCGATCGTCATGTTGCTGCCGCCGAGGTCGAGCCGGTTGGCGATCCGGCCGGCGACGACGTTGCCGAGCATGCCGGGGAAGGAGTTCTCCTCCCAGGGGGCGAAGGCGAGTTTGAACTTCTCGGCGATCTCCTCGGCGTCGCGGTCGCTGAGGCCGCAGCTGCGGACGACCTCCTTGAGCACGGGGGTCTGGAGGCGCGCGGAGAGCGGCTGGGTGAGCTGGTTGGCGCCGGTGACGCCGAGGATGACGCCGGTGCGCCCGGCGTCGTACCAGGGCTGGTCCGCGCCCGCGTTGCGCAGCACGTCGCGGGCGACGACCAGGCTGAGCAGCTGGAGGACGTCGGTGACCTCCAGGGTGGTCGGCGGGAGGCCGAACTCCATGGGGTTGAAGGCGACGGGCGGGATGAACCCGCCGCGTCTGGCGTAGGTCTTGTCGGGCGCGGACGGGTCCGGGTCGTAGTGTTCCGCGACGTCCCAGTGGGTGCTCGGCACGTCCTCGATGCAGTCGGCGGCGGCCATCACGTTGCCCCAGAACTCCCGCAGGTCACGGGACTTGGGGAAGAGCGCGGAGAGGCCGACGATGGCGACGGGTTCGTCCGCGAGGCGGCGGCCGATCTCCGCGTCGGTCATGGGGCTGGTGGGCTTCGAGGTGTTCACGGCAGGGCTCTCTCGGTGTCGGAGGGCCGGGCCCCGGCCTGGGTTCGGGCGGCCGGGGCCCGTTGTGACGGGCCTGCGTCAGACCTTCGCTGCGTGGACCGGCTCCTCGGCCCCGGCCGGGCCGACCAGGTCTGCGATCACGGCGGCGGCGTCCGGTCGGCTGAGCATCGTGTAGTGGTCGCCGGGGCTCCGGCGGAGTTCCAGGCCGTGCGGGGCGAGCGGTCCCCAGCCGAGCGTCGGGTCGCCCGGGACGAGGCTGCGGTCGGCCGTCACGAGGACGAGCGGCACACCGGCGGGCCGCGGGGTGTAGGGCGCGGTCAGCCGGTTGTTGCGCAGGAGCCCGTCGACGTAGGTGTCGTAGAGCTTGCGCAGGCCGTGCGGCGAGGTGTCGGCGGGCAGCGCCCCGCTCGCGGCCGCCGCGTCGAGGACGAGGCGCAGGCCGTCCGCCACGTCGCAGCCGGCGAGGTGTTCGGCGGCGACGTCCACCGGGTGGCCCCGCTTCGCGCCGAGGTACATCGCGAACCAGCCGAGCAGCAGGGGCGGTTCGAGTGCGTCGTCGGGCTGCTGGTACTCCGCGGTGGGGGCGATGCTGTCGAGCAGGACGAGCCGGGGCGGGCGGAGGTCGGGCGGCTGGTGCTCGACCATGGCCTGGGCGACCACCCCGCCGAACGACCATCCGGCGAGGGTCCAGGGTCCGCCGTCGTGCTGCCGGGCGTGCTCGTCGGCGAGCCGCTCGGCGAGCGCCTCGACGGTGGTGCCCGCGCGGCCGCCGGTGAGGGCGGCCTCCCCGTAGGCGGGCAGTCCGGAGAGGTCGAGGACGGTCAGGCCGGCGCCGTCCGGGAGGGCGTCGGCCAGGGTGCGGTGGACTCCCACGGCCAGCGCGCCCGGGTGGACGAGGTAGACGGTGCCCCGGCCGGCGGCGGGCCGGGCCAGGTGGTGGACGAGCGCCGGGCCGGCGTCACGCCGAGGCCGCATGCGGATCCCCTGCCCGGGTGGCGGACTCCTCGGCGATGTACTCGGCGAGGTCCTTGATGCTGGGGTGGTACCAGAGCGTCGTGGTGCCGAGTTCGAAGCCGAGCCAGTTCTCCATCTCGCCGGCGAGGATGAGGGCCTCGGTCGAGTCGAGGTCGAGTTCGTCGAAGTACTGGTCCGGCGGCACGTCCTCGGCCGGCACTCCGAGCCGGTGGGCGATCTTCTCGATCAGCCACTGCTGAGCCTCAGCTGCGGTCACGACAGGCACGGTCGTTCCTTCCCTCGGTGCATTGGAATTCGTCCGGGCAGAACATTTCCGCGGCAGTCGCGGGCACGGCGGAACCGGAGCCGTACGGGCGGTGCAGCGGGCCCGAATCCCGGCCGGGACCGGCAGGGCCGGCGGCGGATTCGGGTGGGTGCACGATGGTGCGACGTGTCGGCGAGCAGCCGTCAGCAGTCCTGACCTGCAGGAATGATGAGGGCGTGACGGCTCGGCCGATCAGTGAACGGATGCAGGGATGACGGAACCGGTGGCGGGAACTCCGCACCTCCCGGTTCAGGACCGTACGCGAGTGCTAATCCGCCGTGCAACCGACTCCGGGTAAATCAACGCGCCCGCAACGCCAAAGAAATGTGCCGACCGGACGGATTTTTTTGCCACCGGAAGATATACCGGTAATTCACGAATACCCGCGACGGTGCTTCGAACACGTACGCGCCGTACCGCCGTTGGCATGCGCGCCGCTCCGGCGGCCGGCAGGGCTCCGGACGGCACATGGTTCAGCCTTCAACTGCCTCTTGCCGCGCGGTCCGCCCTCTGGTTATGGTCACGTCAGAGCACCTCGGGGGCGGACCCGACGGAGCTCCCCGACTCCTGCGCGACAAGGGAACGAAGGCCGGCGTGTCCACGCAGCAGCCCGCACCGCTCGCACCAGCAGACCACCCGTCACCTCGCGGCAGGTACGCGGAAGGGCGGCCCCGCCGTCCGGCGGAACCGCCCCTCGGAGCGTCGTCGCTCAGCCCAGCTGCACCACGGCGCGCGACATGCCGAGCACCTTCTGGCCGCCGGTGGTCGCCAGCAGGTCGACCCGCACCCGGCGTCCCTCCAGCAGCGCGGCCACCTTCGCCGACACCTCGACCACCGCACCGACGCCGTCGTTCGGCACCGGCACCGGCCTGGTGAAGCGCACCCCGTACTCGACCACCGCAGCCGGGTCGCCGACCCAGTCGGTGACCACCCGGATCGCCTCGGCCATGGTGAACATGCCGTGCGCGATGACGTCGGGCAGGCCGACCTCCAGCGCGAACTTCTCGTTCCAGTGGATCGGGTTGAAGTCGCCGGACGCGCCCGCGTACTGCACCAGGGTGGCGCGCGTCACGGGGAAGGACTGCGCCGGCAGCTCGGTGCCGACCTCGACCTCGTCGAAGCTGATCGCCATCGGTGTCACTCCCCCGCCTCGTCGGCCGCACGCGCGACCAGCGTCATGACCGACGTCACCACGTGCTCGCCGGTCTCGTCCTCGACCTCGCCGCGCACGGACAGCACGTCGTTGCCGGCCAGCGACTTGATGGAGTCGATGGTCACCGTGACGGACAGCCGGTCACCGGCACGGACCGGGCGGCTGTACGCGAACTTCTGGTCGCCGTGCACCACCCGGCTGTAGTCGAGGCCCAGCTCGGGGTCGGCGACGACCTGCCCGGCCGCGGCGTACGTCAGCACGAAGGGGAAGGTCGGCGGTGCGATGACGTCCGGGTGCCCGAGCTCCTTCGCGGCCTCGGGGTCGGTGTACGCCGGGTTGGCGTCGCCGACGGCCGCCGCGAACTCGCGGATCTTCTCCCGGCCGACCTCGTAGGGCGCGGTGGGCGGGTACGTCCGCCCGATGAAGGAGGGATCGAGCGGCATGGGCAACTCCTCTGATCGACCGTCAGGGTGCAGAAATGACTCCAGGCCGCGCCCCGAACGGGGAGCGGCCTGGAGTCGAGGCAAAGTCAGCGGGTTTCGCGGTGCGCCGTGTGAGAGTTGCAACGCGGGCAGTGCTTCTTCATCTCAAGACGGTCCGGGTCGTTACGCCGGTTCTTCTTGGTGATGTAGTTCCGCTCCTTGCACTCCACGCAGGCCAGCGTGATCTTCGGGCGGACGTCAGTGGCAGCCACGGGAGTGCCTTCCTGGGACAACGAATAAGAACACAGACAAGTGTAGCCGATCGGGAGTTCGAGACCCCCGATCGACTACGCGGGGTAGCGGTGACCGGACTTGAACCGGTGACACAGCGATTATGAGCCGCTTGCTCTACCAACTGAGCTACACCGCTTTGATGATCGGGCACCGCCGAGGCGGAACGCTCTCACCAGAGCCCCCATGCGGAATCGAACCGCAGACCTTCTCCTTACCATGGAGACGCTCTACCGACTGAGCTATAGGGGCGAACGAGGAAGAGATTACACGGTTCCGGGCCAGAGGTGAAATCCGTATCCGGCCCGGAAGATCGCAGGTCGGACGGCACGCACGGGCGCCCGGCCCGCATACGGCCGTTCGACACGGCCCGCGCCACGGGCGGCCCGACCGATACGACTTTCCCCGCCTGCGGGCGCCTCGCCCGCAGGCGTCCTAGGCTCGACCAGCAGTGATCTTCCGGCTCCCCCGGTGCCCCGCGGTGAGCCGCCCATGCCCCAGCGGGCAGCCGGACACGGAGGAGCGGGCCGATGACCGCGGACGACGGACCTGCCGACGGGCCGGCTTCCGGCCGCCCGCCCAACCCGCTCGGCCACGGGCCGGTCCTGCTGCTCGCCGGCGCCCGGCTGGCCGACGGCCGGGTCGTCGACGTCCGCATCAGCGGCGACCGCATCCAGGCGGTCGGCACCGCGGGCAGCCTCGGCCCGATCCAGGCCCTGCCCGGCGCCCCCGCCGTCACCACCGGCGCCCGCATCGACCTCGACGGCTACCTGCTGCTGCCGGCCCCGGCCGAGGCGCACGCCCACCACGACAGCGCCTTCTCCGCCGCCCACCCCGGCCCGCCGCAGGAGGGCCGCCCCGACCTCGTCCGCCGCGTCACCGAAGCCGCGCTCACCTCGCTCGGCTACGGCGCCACCGTGCAGCGCACCCACGTACGGATCGGCGACGTGCACGGCCTCGGCCGTCTGGAGGCGGTGCTCACCGCCCGCCAGGCGCTGCGCGGCCTGGCCGACCTCCAGACGGTGGCGATGCCCCGGCTGCTCACCGGCCGCGCCGGGGCGGACGGCCGCGCGCAGCTCCGCGAGGCGCTCAAGCTCGGCGCCACCGCGGCCGGCGGCTGCCCCGAGCTCGACCCCGACCCGGTCGGCTACGTCCAGGTGCTGCTGGAGGCCGCGCGCGAGGCCGACTGCCCGGTGGACCTCCACTGCTCGGGCGCCGACGCCGCCCGGCTCGCCCGGATGGCCGGCGTGCTGGCACCGCTGCGGCCGCGGGTGACGCTCGGCCCGTGCAACGGCCTCGCGCCCGGCTCCGCGGCGGCCCTCGCCACCGCGGGCATCCGGGTGGTCTGCCTGCCGCAGAACGGCGGCTGCACCGGCACCGACGGCCCCGCGGACGGCCTGCGGGTCTCCATGGTGCGGGAGTTGACGCAGGCCCGGGTGCCGCTCGCCGCAGGCAGCGGGGCCCTGCGCGACCTCGCCGTGCCGGTCGGCCGCGCCGACCCCCTGGAGGCCGCCTACCTGCTGGCCGCCTCCGGCGCGCTCAGCGTCCGGGCGGCGTACGACGCCGTCTCCCACGAAGCACGGATCGGCCTCGGCCTGCCGCCGGTACGGGTCGACGCCGGGTTCCCCGCTGAACTGCTCGCGGTACGCGGCGACAGCCTCGCCGGAGCCCTGGCCGGCGGTCACAGCCGGCTCGTGGTGCACTGCGGCCGGGTCGTCAGCCGCACCAGCGCGGTCCGCGAGTTCGCCGACACCGTGGTGCTCGCGCTGCCGCGGCAGACCAACCCCGGCTGCTGACGGCGGCGCCGCCCACCGGAGCCACCGGCCAGGGCCGGGGTGGAGCGGGGCCGGGGCGGGGCGGGGCCGGCGCCCCGGCGTCACGTCAGCTGTCCTCCGGCGGGCCGATCCGCCCGTGGTCCCCGTGGAGGACGGGCTCGCCGCGGCGGACGGACCCGGGCGCCCGCCGGGAGGGCCGGTACGCCCGTCCGGAGGACGTGAGCTGCCACGGCACGCTGATCACCATGACGCCGGGGGTGAAGAGCAGCCGGCTCTTCAGCCACAGCGCCGACTGGTTGTGCAGCAGCTGCTCCCACCAGTGCCCCACCACGTACTCGGGGATGAACACCGCGACGGCTTCGCGCGGCGAGGTCCGCCGGCGCTCCCGCACGTACGCCACCACCGGCTTGGTGATCTCCCGGTAGGGCGACTCCAGCACCTTGAGCGGGATGGGCACGTCGAACTCCAGCCACTGCGCCCGCAGATCGGCGACGGCGTCCTCCTCGACGGCGACGGTGACCGCCTCCAGGGCGTCCGGGTGGAACGCCTCGGCGTAGCCCAGCGCCCGCAGGGTCGCCTTGTGCAGCTTCGACACCAGCACGATGCCGTGCACCCGCGACGGGCGGACCGACTCGGCCCGCGGGTCGGTCACCGCCAGCTCCGCGGCGACCGCGTCGTAGTGCCGGCGGATCCCGCGCATCATCAGCCACAGCAGGACCGCGGCGACCACGGCCAGCCACGCCCCCTGGGTGAACTTCGTGATCAGCACGATCACCAGCACCAGGGCCGTCGTGACCGCGCCCACGGCGTTGATCACCCGGGACCTCCTCGCGGCCGCCCGCACCGTGCTGCCGGGCCCGCGGCGCAGCACCCCGTTCCAGTGCCGCACCATGCCGATCTGCGACAGCGTGAAGGAGGTGAACACGCCCAGGATGTAGAGGTGGATGAGGCTGGTGACGTTGGCGTCGTACAGCCACAGCAGCCCGCCGGCCACGACCGCGAGAGCCAGGATGCCGTTCGAGAAGGCGAGCCGGTCGCCGCGGCTGTGCAGCTGCGCCGGCAGGTAGCGGTGCTGGGCGAGGATCGACGCCAGCAGCGGGAAGCCGTTGAAGGCGGTGTTCGCGGCGAGGATCAGCACCAGGGCGGTGACGGTCTGGATGCCGTAGAAGAGCACGCTGTGGTAGCCGCCGAAGACGGCCGCGGCGAGCTGCGCGACGACGGTCGGCTGCACGTAGCCGGCGCAGTCCGTCGGAAGCCCCGTCAGCTGGCAGGCGTCGTCGACGTAGTGCACGTCGGAGGTGAGCGCCAGGGCCGTGATGCCGCTGAACATCACCACCGCCGTCACGCCCATCACCGCCAGGGTGGTGGCCGCGTTCCTCGACTTCGGCCGCCGGAACGCCGGGACGCCGTTGGAGATCGCCTCCACACCGGTCAGCGCCGTGCAGCCGGACGCGAACGCCCGCAGGCCCAGCATGAGCAGGCCCAGCCCGGCGAGCGTGTCCCGGCCGTCCTCCGGCACGATGCCGTACGCGGCGCTGGACGCCTGCGGCCCGTCGCCGAACGCCAGCCTGATCAGGCCGGTGCCGACCATCAGCACGATCCCGCCGATGAAGAGGTAGGTCGGCACGGCGAAGGCCGTACCCGACTCCCGGACCCCGCGCAGGTTCATCGCCGTGAGCAGTGCCACGAAGCCCAGCGCCAGCGGCACCCGGTAGTCGGCCAGCCCGTCGACGGCGGAGATGATGTTGTCGACGCCGGACGCCACCGACACCGCCACCGTCATCACGTAGTCGACCAGCAGCGAGGCGGCGACGACCAGCCCGGCCCGGTCCCCCAGGTTGGTGGAGACCACCTCGTACGAGCCGCCCCCGCTCGGATAGGCGTGCACCACCTGCCGGTACGACATCACCACCACGGCCATCAGCACGACCACGCCCAGCGCGATCCACGGCGTGAGGTAGAGGAAGGCGGTGCCGCCGACCGTCAGCACCAGCAGGATCTCCTGGGTCGCGTACGCGACCGACGAGAGCGGGTCGGAGGCGAAGATCGGCAGCGCGAGCCGCTTGGGCAGCAGCGTGCCGCCCAGCTCCTCGCTCCGCATGGCCCGGCCGATGACGAGGCGCTTCAGCGCCTGGGGCAGGTTGAACACAGGCCGAGCGTAGGCCGCGCACGGGCCACCGCCGTGAGCCGTCACGGAGTGTCGCGGGCTACGCTCCCGCCCTCCCCGCCCGGGTGCCGGCCACCGGCCGACCCTCCGGGGAACGCGGAAGGCCCCGATCCGTGAGGATCGGGGCCTTCCGTTCATCCTGTGGCTGGTGCAGGGTTCGAACCTGCGTAGCTTGCGCGGCAGATTTACAGGCCGCGCAGCGAATCGCTCTGACCTGCACATTCATCCCGACAAAGGCGTGCCATCCCACAGGTGCCCCATGGTGAACCGGGTAGATGCTCGAACACTTGCGGGTGTTTCAGTGATCCCCGTCAGGCCGGACAGGGCCGATGGACTGTCCGGGGCGTTGTCCGGTCCATCCTCCCAGCTCAGAGCCTATGCCCGGACAGCCGGACAGCCCGGACAGCAGTCCACAGGCACCAACTGTCCGGCCTGCCGACCCACCTCAGCCAGGGCACCCAAATGATCCGCGAGCCCGCCACGAGGCTCGCACAGCCTTCCCCACCTTGCAGGGTGCTACCCGTTCCGCCAGAGCAGCCCCGTAGGCCCCTCGCGGCCCCCTCTGGCAGCTGTCGGTCCAGGTTGAACCGAATACCTGAAGTGGCCTGCCGGATACCTCTACGCTCCGTCACAAAGCCTGCGGAACAGGCAATATCAACCCGATGGGAGACGGGATGAGTACGAGATCGTTCAGCTGGTGGAGCAGGCCGGCCCCTACCTAACCGCCGCGGTGAGTGCATACGGCGGGGCCGTACTGGCACGGGCGGAAGGTGCCGCCGCGGACTCCACCGCCAACCTCGGCCGCCGCATCCTCCAGACCGTCTGGCGCCGCCGCACCGAGCCCGAACAGGCCGCGCTAGAAGCCGCGGTCTAGGACGCCCCCGAGAACACCAACGACGCGAACGCAGCCGCCGCACTGTGGCAGCAGATCATGCGAGCCCTGCGGGAGACACCGGCCTGCGGAAGGAACTCGCCGACCTCCTGCCGGTACCCTCGGCCGGAAGCGTGACGATCACCGCATCCGACGAGCGGTCTATCGCTGCACACGCCATCGGCACCGCCATCACCGGTGACCACGCGCAGATCACCCAGCCTGCAACTGGCTCCGAGGCGAGTGAGTGAGTACTGAGGCATCCGGCGAGCGGTCCATCGCAGCGCAGAACATCACCGCCGCCATCACCGGCGACAGGCCAGCCATTGTCCTGTCCCCAGGACGCCCAGGCGCCACCCAGCCTGAGCAACATCGCCCACCCGCCCCTACCCGCCATCTCCCTGCACGAGGCGGCCCTCGCCCAGTGCGAGCAGGCTCTCGGCGACCTCGGTGTACTGCCAGCCCTAGCTGCGTAGCCGCGGCGGCCAGTCTCCGTAACCGCAGTTCAGCCCTGGGGCCGCGTCATGAAAACGAGCGGGCTAGCCTCAACATTCCTATGCTGAGCGCATGAGCTTTTACAACATACGTACCAATTTCGCCGCCCATCATCCAACAATCTACTCACTCGTAAACAAGAAGAAGTGGATAGGGTGGCTATCGCTGCTCGTGGCGTTTTGCTTGCTATTTTGGATGGTTGCATATCTGGCCAACATTCATTGGGCCTTAGATATATTAATGGGTTTTCGAAGCCCATTTGATCGAAAGGAAGACCCGCCCCTTGACGGCTGGACTATCGCGCCCGCCGAGGCACTGGCAATAGTCGGATGGTTCGCGTTGCCAATCTTGGCTGGCGCCGCAATCGGCGTAGTGCTCAGCTTTTATGTTGATAACCTATTCATGCGCCAACCGGAGCTTGGGCAGATGCATCGATCATTGAACCCTTCTCATCCTGAGCGCCAGGCGATCTCGATGGTGTGAACGGCGGCGACGGTACGGCTGATGCGGTTGGTGCTGCAGCGGGCCTTGCGGAAGATCTGCCACTGCTTGAGCCGGGCGAAGGC